>JAPLYC010000044.1 GCA_026395755.1 Candidatus Parcubacteria bacterium
TAAAGCATATAACGCAGCCGGCGAATCTGCGGCTACTTCAGTGGCCAGCTGTTTTACCTTGGCCAAAGTGCCAAACCAGCCGATAATTTTGAGTACCAGCGAGGATAAAATAATTCTGCAAATTGATCCTAATGATGACAATCCGACAGGTACCGAGTACGCAATTAAAGAATTAAACAGCAGTGAGTATATTCAGGCTGACGGTACGTTTAGCGCTAATAAAACCTGGCAAACTTATGAGAATTGGGGAGGTGTTACCGGTATTGAGGTCATTGGTGTATTACCTAGTCAACCAACTTATCCGGAGCCGAATCCGCCCGTAAATGCTGCTTTTCATGTCAGCTTAACCAGCGGTCAAAACTATAGTTTTGTTGTCATTGCCAGAAATGGCGACGGCTTTGAAACTGCTCCTTCATCAGTGGTCAGTTCTATAACCAGCAGCGTGCCGGTCAAAGCGCCAAAGATTGTCACAACCAAAGGCGTTGGCATTAATTTAGCTTTATACCAAACCTCAGTTTTTGGCAAAATTGCCCAGGCAGCCGGAATATTCATTTCGGGCAATGCTCAAAATCAGGGAAATTCAATCCTCGATGAATTTTCGTTTTTGCTTAATTTTATTTTACTTGTTTTAGCCATTATTTTGATAATAAATTTATTTAAAACCGCCCAGTATTTGAAGCAGGACAATAATTGTAAAAAATGCTTGGGTGTAATTTGGCTTTTATTAACCAGAGAACCGGCCAAGATTTTTATTGACCATGCGGCTAAGGATCCGGAAGGCAATTATATTATTTCTTATGATAAACACAGAAGTTCACATCTTTTTGGCAGAAAAACACTGCTTGGAGCATTAAGCATTCTGGCCTTAAAGCTGGTTATTTTATTAAGTTTAATTTTCGGTTTAATTAAAGTTAATCATTTCGGCATTGCCCAGACAGCGCCTTACGATCAGACTGGAACTCCGGTAAATGTTGGTGATACTTTGAATTATATAATTGAAATAAATAATCAAGGAACCGGCCCGGCTAATGATGCTGTGATTATGGATACCCTTGATAGCAGTTTGGGTAATTTTGCAGTGACGGGAATAACCGATTGCGGAACATATACGGATAAGTCAACTGCAGCAGTATTAAATGTGGATGGATTTGATTTAGCCCCGGGATCAACCTGTGTGATTACTTTTACCGTAAAAGTAAAAACCGAAAGTGAGGGCAATACAATTACCAATCAGGCCCTGATTTTGGGCAGTAATTTCTCAACAGTCTATACTAATTCAACCAGCAATACAGTTCGGGCAGTGCCAGTGCCATTGTGCGGCAATGCTAAAATTGATAGCGGTGAACAATGTGATCCCGCGGGCTGTAAAAGCGATGAACGCTGCGTTAATTGCCAATGCCATCCAATACCGCCGGCATCCGTTTGCGGCAATGGTAAACTTGAAGCAGGGGAACAATGCGATCCGGCCGGCTGCGGTGCAGATCAGAATTGCGTTAATTGCCGGTGTCAGGAAGTAGTTATACCGCCGTTGCCGCCGATAATACCGCCAGTCATACCGCCAGTTATACCGCCGATAACGCCGCCAGGAATACCGGGTGTCCAACCGTCGCAAATTCCTATTATTTCGCCGATTATTAATGCAATTAAGACAATCATTCCAGAATCGGTTAATGCAATCTTGGATAATCCGCAAGTTGAACAAACCAGCCAAAATATTGTGACGCCGATACTGTTAACGGTGGCTGTCTTAACTACTGTGCCTTTAATAGCGTCTATAAGTATTTATTTGTTGCCGTATCTGCACTTGATTTTCCTGGAACCATTTTTGCTCTTATTCCGTAAAAAGAGGAAAAAATGGGGTGTGGTTTATAATGCCTTAACCAAAATTCCCGTTGACCTGGTTTTAGTCAGGGTCTATCGTCAAGATAATAACCAATTGATTCAGACCAAAGTAACAGATCGGGAAGGCAGATATATCCTGATTATCAATGAACCTGGCAAATATTATCTTACTGTGACCAAGCCTGGCTTTGTGTATCCGACCAAATATTTACTGCAAGATAAGCAAGACGCCAAATATTTGGATTTATATCATGGTGAACCAATTCAGGTGACTGAAAAGGACGCAGTCATTACTGCCAATATTCCTTTGGATCCGGCCGAGAAAAAAGTTTTGCCGATTGGCGAGGTGGTCAGAAGCTATTTGCTTAAAAATATAAGGTTAATAATTTCCTATATCGGCATGATACTGGCCTTGCTGATCGTGATCATATACCCGACTGCGATAACCATCGGGGCTTTGATATTACATGTTATATTATTCCTGAGTTTCCGCAGGGTAGTGGTGCCGGCTAAACCAAAGAGCTGGGGCATTGTTTATGACGATCAAAATAAAATGCCCTTGCATCAGGCCATCGTGAGAATATTTGACACCCGCTTTAATAAATTACTGGAAACCCAAATAACTGACCGTAAAGGCCGTTATGCCTTTTTGGTGGGTAAAAACGAATATCAGCTTTTAACGGAAAAAGAAGGTTACCAGCCCAAGGAAGTTAAGCCGGTTGATCTGGTTAAAAATGAGGAAGTGGTCAACCTGGATGTGGGTATGCAAAAAAGCTAAAAAGATATCCACAAGAACCCCGCGGTGCGGGGTTCTTTTAGTTAAAGATTCGCTTTATTATGGTATAATATACTTATTATATTAATAGTATATATGAGTAAAAGCTTTGGAAAAAAATTGTTTCACCCTAGTTTCCATAACTTTAGGATTAAACTGTGCCTAGCTTCTATTTCGGTTGTATTTTTATTTGGCGCCCTAATTTTCTCCATGTATTATTTGGATGATTTTGGAGTTAAAAAAGTTAAAGCTGATGTCTTGGCTTTTTTTGAGAATTTTAGTAGTGATACTTATTCTGATAGCGCAAAAAGTAGTGGTGTTTGGGATACTGCTCTTGGACAAGCATATTTACCAAGCAATGTCTGGGCTGGGATATCTGAAGAATATGTAGGCTATGAATCATTAACGGGATTCCCCACAGATTCGGTCAGACAGCAATTTGTATTAGATTCTAATAATAATGCCTATTTGGTTTGGCAAGATTACGCAGGAATAATATCGTATGTATATTTTAGTAAATTCATAGAGGGACAAGGCTGGTTAAAAATGGATAATACGCCCGGTTACGAACAAATAGCAGAAGGGTCTGTCCCGCGAATTTATTTAGCACCAGATGGAACTGTTTATATTTTATGGGGAGTATGGGGGCCACAATATAAAGTACAAATAACCAAGTGGGTAGAAGGAGTTGGCTGGGCAAAAATGGATGGTACTCCGGGTATTGAAACTATTTATTCTAATACTGAGGGTGGCGGTGATCCAATGCTTAAGTTTGATAATAATAATAGGCCAGTAGTAACTTTTCCCGGCAATAATAGATTATTATTTACCAGATGGGATGGGAGTATGTGGACAAAAATGAATGGAACTTCAGGGTATGATGATTTATTTGAGGGCGGGATGAATTTGAGAGAGTTTGCCATTGATGAACTTAATAATCCTTATATTACCTGGGAAGGTTTTGATATGTCTGATCCTTTTAATTATTATCAAACTGTTAATTTTACTAAATGGAATGGTTCTACCTGGACAGGAGCTGATGGAATTGATCGTGACGGCGAGCCTAATACTTTTGAAAATGATGTGCTTATTAAATTACCTGATATGGCAGATAATCTTTTTCCTCAGGTTAAATTAGATAATAATAATTATCCCCTGGTATCCTGGGTGAGAAGCAAGGTGTATTTTAGTAAATGGAATGGTTCTACCTGGACAGGAGCCGATAATATTGATGATGATGGTAATCCCTCGACTTATAATTATGACATGATTGATCCGGGCGCCGATTTTGTTTCAGAACATAGCATGCTTCTTGATTCAAATAATTATCCCGTGATTGTTTTTTCAGAATCATTAAATAATGATGTTGCTTTAACGAGGTGGAACGGAGTAACCTGGACAGGCGCAGATAAGATTGATCATGATAATAATCCGGGGACCTTTGAGTATGAGGATGTGTCTAATACTGTAGGCTGGTCCATGGCGGGGAACTTTGTAATTGATTCAGCTGACAGAATTCATGTTGTCTGGCTGGAAAATGTAAATAACGTAAATGTCTATATTTATTTTACTTATTGGGATGGTGTAAGGTGGGCGAAATTATCAGAAAATGTGCCAGGCAAAGAGGAATTATTTTCAGGCATTTATCCGAGCGCTAATCCGCCAAATATCAAATTAGACTCCGAGTCTAACCCATATGTTTTTTTTGATTCTTGGCGGGGGAGTGTAGGCGGCATTTATGTAACTAAGATGGTTACAGATTATATCAGAAATGCCAGTGTTTTTTCTTTAAATGTCAATCAAACCAGTGATTATGTTTCTATCGCCAGTTTAAAGCCTGACGAAGTTTTGTTTGGGCAATCAATAAATTATTTTCTTTCTAATAACGGGGGCGCTACCTGGACAAGCGTTTTACCTAATTTGCCTTATTTATTGCCGAGTGTGGGTAATGATTTGCGCTGGAAAGCAGATTTTCATACTGGTAATAAAAAAATTACACCCCAGCTTTTAGGTTTAAATATTATTAATAAAACAACTGATTTTGCGTGTTGGGTGGATGATCCAATCAACATGGGAGCTAGTGGAAAGATATATGCAAAAATAAAATTTCCGGCTACCCAGGTAAGGGCAAAGATTGTTAATGACAGCGGCGATATTATAAGGGATAATATTCTTTTAACCACATCAAACGGTACTGATTATAACGGAGATTTTTTAGTTAATTCTATTATGTACGCTTCTCGCAATATTGTTGTTCTGGCAAATGATACCACCACGAATCAACAAACTTTTTGTAATGCAAGTACCGGACGCGAATGGAATCAAGTTTTAAATCAAAATTTGTCGCAAGCTGATAAAAAAGCCGACTTAATATCATTTAATAACAAACTTTGGTTAATTGGGGGGATTAAAAATAATGTTTTAACCAATGAGGTGTTCAGCTCCGTTGACGGTCAGAATTGGATCTGCGAATGGGGAAATAGCGTGAGTTGTAATCATCCCGCGCCGGGCTGGTCAGCTCGCTGGGGAAATAAATTGGTAGTTTATAATAATAATATCTGGCTGATCGGCGGATGTGTGTCTTATGACTCGACTTTTAGCAATTGCGCGGCAATAAACAGGAAAAATGATGTCTGGTCTTTTGATGGCAATACTTGGTTATTAAAAACAGCTAGCGCTAATTTTTCCAGCCGTTTTGAAATGGCCGTAGCCGAATATGATAATAAAATGTGGGTATTGGGAGGTAGGGATAATAATAATTTGAATGATGTCTGGTATTCAACTGACGGAATAAGCTGGACTTCTGCTCCCATGGCTAATTGGCCAGGACGTTATAGTTTAAATGCCGTGAATTATGATAATGGGAGTGGCAATAGGCTTTGGGTAATTGGCGGTAGGGATAATGTAGGATCAAAGACAGATGTTTGGGCTGCAAATAATCCTTTAGCAATCGATAATTGGCAGCAAATAACCAGTAATGGGGGGTGGGGTTCTCGTTATGGATATAATTTTATAAATTATGATGAAAGATTAATAATTTTGGGCGGATGTGATATTAGCGGTGTTTTTAATGGCATTTGTGATTCCAGCTCATATTTGAATGATATTTGGTGGTCAATAGACGGTGAAAATTGGGCACAAATTATTCCTACACAAGCTTGGCCGGCGAGATTTTTAGCATCTGCTGGTATTTTTAATAATCATATTTATATCAGGGCGGGGCAAGCAGCTAGCGGACCATTAAATGATCTTTGGCAAAGCGATTATGGTTATTTTTCTTTTACAATCCGGGAATCTGGCGGCAGTATCCGTTATCCTGAACCCTCGAATTTTATGTGTAAGGGCATGACTCATAGCAGTATTACTTGGAGTTTTCAGGATAATACTTCCGATGAAGCTGGATTTATTTTATATAATTTTGATCCACAGGGAATATCTTCAGTAAACAAAGTAATAAATTCACAAAATTTGTCAGAAATTAACGAGAGTAATTTATCTGCTAATACATTGTATCGAGGATTTATCACCGCCTATAAAAGTTCCATGGAATCAAGCGCGTCAAATACTGATAGTTGCTATACTTTGGCTAACAATCCCCAAGCACCAATCGTAACCCCAGTTGCAGACGGCATAAATATTATTATAAACCGAGCAGACGGAAATCCTGATTATACGGAGTATGCGCTATTTGAATATTATAGTAATAAATATGTGCAGCCAGACAGTACTTTAGGCACAGAGGCTTATTGGGCTAAATATCCGGCTTGGGGAGGAGCTGCTGGCATAAATGTGTCACTTAGAGGTAATTATCAGCTTTATATTTTAGCCAAAAATGTTGCCGGAAAAATATCAGGCTATAATGCAGCTGCTTTGAACTTAGGCTGCAAAGCGCAAAACGCCACGGAAATTGAATGGCAAATGAGCGCACCTTCATTTTGGGAACTGGATGGATTTAATTTGTATAAACTAACCGCAGATCAAAGTGAATTAGTTACTACAACAGCAGCTGCCGGATCAAAATCAAATAATTATACAGAATCAAAATTACAACCTAATAGCCAGTATTCACGATATTTTAAAACTTATAAAGTGGCTGCAGAACAAAAGACGGAATCAGAAGCATCAATTACCGCAACATGTTTTACCTTAGCCAATGAACCATTGCCAATAAGAGTTGTTGTGTCAACGGAAGATTCTGTTCAGCTTTTTTTGAATAATGGTGACGGTAATCCGCCTGAAACTTTATACGCAATTTATGAAGCAAAAAGCGGTCTGTATGTTCAGGCTGACGGCAGCTTGGGTTCGGAGCCTTTCTGGCAGACATATGAACAGTGGGGCGGAGCTAACGGTATTTATGTCAAGGTTTTAGGGGCGCAAGTAAGCGGTCAGTTTAGGATAAGTCTTGCCGGAGTTG
>JAPLYC010000012.1 GCA_026395755.1 Candidatus Parcubacteria bacterium
TAATTATTTTAAATTATTAAACAAGGTATCAATTTTTTCCTGGGGCACCTGGCTAATCTCGCCTAAATAATTTTTCGGGATGGCTGCCTGGAAATCCAAATTTTGTCCCTTATCTGATAAAATACTCTTGGTATCCAGCCCGGATAATTTCTGGCGGATAATAATACCCCGGCTCATATCTATAAACATGAAAGCCAACGGCAGAATCAAAACCGCTATCATAATCATAATTTTTAAAATTAAAATTTCCTTAACCACTGCGGGATTGCCAGATTTAACCGTATTTATTCCATTTGGCATAGATTTATAATTTAAGATTTAGATAGCTATATTTTAACTGATATTTAGCTAAAAAGCAAAAGAAAAATCCCCTGCTTTCATTATAGGGGATTTTTCCAATATTTAAAAGATTAACGTCCCAAGTTCTGCAAGGGCACTTCCACGAGAGTATCCGGATCCTCATCCAATTTAACCCTGACGCTCTGCTTTAATATATGCCATTCTACCACTTCGCCTTTACCGCGCGGGGTTTTCACTTTAGAGCCTTTGGCGGGGAATTTACTGGATAACTCCTTATAAAGGTCATTTTCATATCTTAAACAGCATTTGAGCCGGCCGCAAATTCCTGACAGTCTCTCGGCTCCGCGATGTGATACCTGCTGTAATTCTGCCTGGTCTGCGCTGACATTGCCCAAAACCTTTAGATGAGTTCTACAGCACTGAGTAATCCCGCACGATCCGATATCGCCGTTGATTTTAGCTTCGTCGCGCACACCCAATTGCTGCAGCCTGATATTTTTCTGATAATGCCTGGTCAGATCCTTGACCAAGGGCCGAAAATCCACACGGCCATCAGCAATAAAAGCAAAGGTTATTTTCTTGCCGTCAAATGAGTACTGAACATCTACCAATTTCATTTCCAGCTCGTTTTTTTCAATCATCTTTTTACAAACATCCATAACTGTTTCCTTAGCCTTTTCATTGGTTTCTAAAATCTCCAAATCATTTAAAGTCGCTTTGCGGATAATCGAATTTATCTCGTCCCCTTCATTTTGTGCCTTAATATCTTTTGCCTCAATATCCTTAAAACCTACGATTTTCCCGATCTCCAAATTTTGATTCGTTTCAACAATTACATAATCACCAAAATTCAAAACCAAATCATTCAGTAAAAAATAATACACCTTATCCCAAAGATTTAATTGTATTTCCGCTACTTTCATATTGATACTAATCTACTAATTGGCTACGAATCTACTAATTTTTTGAATTAAATTACTTATCAGTAGCTCTGTAGTAAATCCGTAGATATGTAACATGATTAAATTTGTTTTCGGCAGAAACTTCCTACTTTAATCTTCTCCCCCATTGAGGCGATCTTTTCATTAATATATTCTTCGATCGTAATGTCTTCATTTTTAATAAACTGCTGTTTCAATAAACAAACATCCTCCAGCCATTTATTAATTTTGCCCTCAATTATCTTATCCATCATTTTTTCAGGTTTGCCCTCAGATAAGAGTTGCTCTTTATAAATATCTTTTTCCTTATTAATGACTTCTTCGGGCACGTTTTCCGCAGCAATATATAAGGGACTTTGAGCGGCAATTTGCATAGCTAAATCATGAGCCAATTGTTTAAAACCGTCTGTTTTTGCCACAAAATCGGTTTCGCAATTTAATTCCAGTAAAACACCGATTTTATTATTGGCATGGATATAAGCAAAAATAATGCCTTCTTTAGCTTCTTTATCAGCTCTTTTGCCGGCGATTTTCGCGCCTTTTTTGCGTAAAACATCCACGGCCTTGGCCAAATCGCCATTAGCTTCTGCCAAAGCTTCCTGGCAGACTTTCATACCGGCGCCGGTTTGGCTTCTTAATTGCATAATTAATTTGGTATCGATTTGCATAGGTTTGACTGAAACACTAATCTATTTCACGAATAAGCACTAATTTGTTATTCGTGTGATTAGTGATCAAAAATTAGTGTTTAAGATATTTACTTTACTTCCGGCCTGATACTGCTTTCCTTAGCTTCGATAACACAATCAGCAATATATGTCATGATTAGATTAATCGCTTTGGAAGCATCATCATTGGTCGGGATAACATGTTCAAGGCCTTCCGGGCTGCTATTAGTATCGCAAATTCCGATAATCGGAACTTTTTTAGATTTGGCTTCGGTCACAGCTGTTTTTTCGCTTCTGATATCCCAGATGAAAATTGCATCGGGAATGCGTTCAAGGTCTTTAACTCCATAAACGACAGCTTCTAATTTGGCAATTTCTTTTTCAAAATTTAATTGCTCTTTTTTGGTATATTTATTTAATTCCCCGCTGTCTCTTTTTCTTACTAAATCCTTGTACTTATGAACAAGCTTGATTACTACAGGGAAATTAGTTAAAAATCCGCCGACCCAGTGAGCGGTCATATAAGGCATGCCGCATCTTTTGGCTTCGCGTTCAATTACGGTCTGAACTTGTTTTTTTGTGCCTAAAAATAAAATGCTTCCTTTTTGAGAAATTATTTTATTTATATACTTCTGGACTTTTTCCAGATTGGCTGTCGTTTTTTCCAAATCAATAATATGGACGCCGTTACGGCTGCCATAAATATAAGGTTTCATTTTTGGATGCCAACGGCCGACTTGGTGGCCAAAATGCACCCCAGCCTGCAGCATTTCCAAAATGCTCGGAACTTTGGTCATAGTTTTCCTTTCTACCTCCACCCGATATCACCCCCGCGTCGCTCGCATCGGCGAAGCTGTGCGGAGACAAGGAAAATTTTCAGGTGTGAGAGATTATACCGCGAAACGGTCTACCGTCTTCGCGGAATGAAGTTAATAAAATTCTCTAAAAACGTATCTCTAAGATACGTTGAGTTTTAGTCTAACATAAAGGCTAAGAAAATACAAGTATTTGCGCTTATACCGTTACCTCCTTGCCAAACATATTTTACTATGCTAATATTCCTTTATAAAAATTAAGTGAATAATACCATGAAAAAAGACATTCATCCCAAATATCATGACAAAGCCAAGGTCATTTGCGCCTGTGGCAATGAATTTACTGTCGGCTCAACCGTACCGGAAATCCATATTGAGCTTTGTTCAGTTTGCCATCCTTTTTACACCGGCAAACAAAAAATCGTGGATGCTGCCGGACGCGTTGATAAATTCAAACAAAGAATGGCTAAAAAAGAAGACTCCGCCAAAAGTAAGCCCGGCAAAAAAGCCAAAAGAGCCGCATTAAGCGCCAAAAAGAAACAAACCGTAAAAAAATAGCTACTATAATAGCTCTTTTCCTTAGGGATAAAGAGTACTTTTACAATGCCCCCGTAACAGGGGGTTTTGTAGTATAATGAAAACGTCAATCATTAAAACGGCAACGAGGCCAGTATCGTTAATCGGTAACGTCTATCGTAACGTAACCGATTAACACCTAACGATACGGGCTTCGTAACCCTAACCTTTAACCATTACCATATGAACCAAGATTATCAAAAAATTGAAGATAAATATAACGAGCTCCAAAAGCAAATACAAGATTCTGCCATTATTAGTAATACGGAAAATTATAAAAAAGTCGGCCAGGACTTTGCCGAATATAAAGAAATGTATGATAAAATACAACGATTAAGAAAGATTGAACCGGCCATTAAGGAAACAACGGAATCTGCCGATATTAAAGAACTTAAAGAATTTGCCGAAGAAGAATTAATCAGACTGGAACAGGAAAAAAATAAGCTGGAAACAGATATTAAATTATTTTTACGACCCAAGGATCCTCATGATAAAAAAGATGCGATCATCGAAATACGCGCCGGCGCCGGCGGTGACGAATCAGCCTTATTTGCGGCTGAATTAGTGCGTATGTATTCACGTTTTGCCGAAAATAAAGGCTGGCAGGTTAAAATGCTTTCCTCAAATCGCATTGGCATTGGCGGATTTAAAGAAGTCATTTTTGAAATCAATGGCCGTAATGTCTATGGCAGCATGAAATACGAAAGCGGCGTCCACCGGGTACAAAGAGTGCCGGAAACTGAAAAAAGCGGCCGTGTGCACACCTCTACCATATCCGTAGTTGTCTTACCGGTTATAGAAGAAGTGGAATTTAAAATTGATCCCAAGGATTTAAGGATTGATACTTTTTGCGCGGGCGGACACGGCGGACAAAGCGTCAATACCACTTACTCGGCCGTCAGGATCGTCCATATTCCAACTGATACAATGGTAAATTGCCAGGACGAACGATCTCAATTACAAAACCGGGAAAAAGCCATGGGGATCCTGCGTTCGCGTTTAGTTGCTCTGGATGAAGAAAAAAAAGCGCAGGAACTCGGCGCCAAACGTAAAATTCAAATCGGTACGGCCATGCGCGCGGAAAAAATCAGAACTTATAATTTTCCGCAGGACAGAATCACTGACCACCGCATCAAAGAAAGCTGGCATAATATCAATACCATTTTAGAAGGCAATCTCGATCCCATGATCAATGCCCTTAAAGAAGCGGACGAATAAAAAAAGAAGTCAGAAGTTCGAAGTCCGAAGCAAGTGTAAACCTTCATCCTTCGGACTTCGAGCTTCGGGCGTAAGAGCTATGACCATCTCCCAACTCATTACTTATTACTCAAAACTCCTCAAATCCTCCAGCCCGGTTCTGGATGTCGAGCTTTTATTATCCCAAGCGCTCAATCAATCCAAAGAATACCTCTATACTTATCCGGAAAAAAAATTAACAGCCTCTCAGCTGTCAAAATTTAAAAAACTATTTGCCAGGAGACTTAAAGGCGAACCAATTGCCTATATTCAAGGACATAAAGAATTTTATGGGCTCAATTTTAAAGTTACTAAAAATGTGCTAATTCCCCGTCCGGAAACTGAACAACTAGTTGAAGAAGCACTGCGATTTTCCAAGGAACATAAAATATTATCATTGGTTGAAATTGGAGTCGGCTCAGGTGCTGTTATCATCAGTTTGGCTAAAAACTTACCTAAAGCGGAATTCATCGGCACCGATATTTCAGACAAAGCCATTGCTGTTGCCAAAAAAAACGCCAAATTTCATAAAGTAAAAATTCATTTTTTTCAGGGCAATCTGCTTAAACCCCTGACTGAAATAATAAATTTTCAATTTTTAATCTCCAATTATATAATCGCAGCCAATCTCCCCTATCTTGACCGCAAGGAAAAAAATCTTTTACCATCATCCGATACCAAAGGTATAAAATTTGAACCTAAACTTGCCTGGGACGGCGGACCAGACGGCCTTAAGTATTTCCGAGAATTTTTTAATCAACTTCATAAATACAAACTTCAACCAGCTGCTATTTTTCTGGAAATCGGTCATAACCAAGCTGCAAAAATTATTAAACTTGCCAAAATGTCTTTGCCAAAATATAAAACCTCGGTTAAGAACGATCTCTGCGGCTTTGACCGCTTAGTTATCATCTACAAACAAACTGCAAAATAAAAAAGCCCCGGCAGCGATGCTACGGGGCTTATTTTTCAACTGGCAATTCTGCCCTTTGAGAAGAAATCTTTTCAAAATATGGTTTAATTTTGACGACAACAATGTAGTCAAAAATTCTGTCCCTCTTTTCTACTTCAGCCTGGACAGACTCAACCAAGGTTTTCATCATAAACATTTTAGTTTCATCAAAGGTGTTTTCAATATTTATGGTTTCATGTCCAGTTTTTTCTTTATCAATGAATACATGGACATAAACGCTAAAAGTCCACCTCATTTGGTTCCTCCCTTCCTAGAACGTGTTGGATATCTTTACTTAACAGCAAATCATTATTTTTGTCAAGAACCTAAAAATCCTGGCATTGCTGCCAGGATTTTAAAGTTAAATATCATTATTTTATCTAATCACGAAGATAATCAGCATTTGGGATGATTTCAATCCAGGTTGTACCGCCGTTAAATTCTATTTCCTTGCCATCATTATCAAAATACTTCAAACCGTCATCGATGGTTTCTTTTTTCCAGGTTGCTTCAATCTTTTCACCGTCGCGGTAAACCCAGGCCTGCCCTTCGCCCAAAGTATCGATTTTTTTACGGCCGACAGAATCTATAACTTCCATGGCATTAACCTGGACAATGACATTTTTCGCCTTAATCCATTCACCATCGCTCATTTTATGAATATCTCCATTTTGATAACGGATATAACTATTCTCATCGCGGTTATATACCCACCTGACTTTATAATATTGTGTAGAAAAATTTACTATAATATCATTAACCTGTTCAGCACGTTTCTCCAAATCCAAATCTTTTTTATATTGCCAGACAGGATAATCAGCCGGAGTGTCTAACCCCTTTTCTGACAGAGCCTGATTAATTAATTCCGAAGAAGTATAAACATTATGCGGAGCATAACGCCATTTATCGCGCCAATAATATTCTGACCAGAAAAACTGATCCAAATCCATTAAGTCATAAACATTACTTCTAATTTTACGCAAAGCTTCGGGTGCACCACCGACATGCATATATAAGGGTGAAAAAGGCTCCACCCAATCAAGATAATAAGGTCTGGCCGAACGAACCGGCCCGATTTTTTTTATCTCGTCATTATTGGCATAGACTGCGACAAAACGCGGGATGGAAGCTTCGGTAATTGCTTCGATTACCAAATTAGCCTTGTCCAAGCCGGTTTGTGGCCAGGAATCAACCATATTTTCCACCATAATGGCAACCGGAAATAAATTGGTTTCTTCCTGTGTTTTAACTTCCTGACCGTCAAGCTTGCGGCGGAGTATATTTTCTTCCTCAGTAATCACCGGCTGTTTATTGAGATTCACTTCGGGGATTTTGTAATTTAAAATCCTTACCAACGCGCAACCGGAAACAGCCATAATAATTATTACCACTATAATAATGACGGCTAATCTTTTATTTTCCATAGATATCTCTGCTATTTTACAAGAAGCCCCATAAGTTTGGGGC
The DNA here is from genome assembly GCA_026395755.1 of Candidatus Parcubacteria bacterium. GTDB lineage: Bacteria > Patescibacteriota > Patescibacteriia > CAIXNZ01 > CAIXNZ01 > JAPLYC01. The sequence continues at coordinate 6,956 of JAPLYC010000012.1, forward strand.
TCCTCAATATATCTGAATTTTATTTTTTATCAGTTTTTTTCTCTGCAGGCTGAGCTTTCTCCTTGCCGGCACCCTCGGCTTTTTCAGCGCCTTCTTTTACGTCAGCTGCCCCTTCTTTCACAATACCTTCAACTGATTCAATTGGCTTAACTTCCTCAACTTTTTCTTCAGCGATTTCCTCGATCAAAGCCACGACTTCATCCGGGTCTACTGTTATTCTAACCCCGGCCGGTACTTGCAAATCTTTAATATGCACGGAGTCAGCAAACGTTTTCAAGACAGATAAATCAACTCTAATTTTATCCATTTTTTCCAATTCAGCGGGCAAACATTCAATTTCAATAGCATCATAAGTTTTCACTAAAACGCCTCCCAGTTCCTTAACAGCCGGCGCTTCGCCAATGAATTCCAGTTCAATTTCAGTAGTAATCTTTTCATCTTCTTTAATCTGATAAAAATCAATATGGTTAACTTCAGTTTTAATAGGATCATATTGGACGTCATGAACTAAAATTTTAACGGGCTTTTTATCATTAATATGCAAATCAACCAGCTTACTGGTTCCTACTGCGTCAAATAATTTCTTAAATTCTAAAACATTAACGGCTAAATTCTGATTTTTAATGCCGTGACCATACAAAACAGCCGGGATCAAATCCTGGTTTTTCAAACTTTTTACTTTTTTACCCAAGATTGTGCGTTCCTGAGCTTTGAGTATAAAACTTGTCATAAGAATAATTGTTAGTTGAACCACGGATCAATACTCACAGAGAACACGGATATAGATGATAAATCGGTGTAATCAATGATAAGAAATCAGTGTTTCAGTTTTTCTTTAGATTTAGATAGTAATATAGTATAAAATTTCAGGCTTATTGTCAATATTATAATCAAATTTAGTCACAAACATTCTAAAAAACCTTTATTTAATGGTAATTCAAAGAAATTAGGTTGAATTACGAACGGCAATTGACTGCACAATACAAATTAAAATGATATTGGCTATAAGTGAACTTCCCCCATAGCTGACAAAAGGCAAAGTAATGCCGGTGATGGGCAAAAGACCTAAATTTCCTCCGATATTAACGAATAATTCTACAAAAATTAATATGCAGGTGGAAATAATTAAATAAGCGGCAAAATTATCATTTACTTTTTTTGCCAAAGTAATCAGGCGCCAAAACAAAAAAACAAATATTCCCAAGAGCAAAACCACGCCTAAAAGCCCGAGCTCTTCAGCTAAAACGGCAAAAATAAAATCAGTCTGACTTTCCGGTAAAAATTTAAGCTGGCTCTGCGAGCCCAAAGCCAGACCCTTACCCCATAAACCACCGGAACCGATCGCGATTATAGCCTGAGAGACATTATAGCCGCTGCCCAAAGGATCCAGACTCGGATTAATAAAAACCATAATCCTTTGTTTCTGGTAGGGCTGAAAAACAAAAAGCCACAAAATCAAGCTGCATAAAACTAAGATTAAACATATTAAAGCCAAATGGCTTTTTTTAATACCGGTCAATACAATTAGCACCGCCCAAAGAGCAAATAGAATCAGCGCCGACCCGAAGTCAGGCTGTAAAACCACCAGAATCATCAGCAAAATCACGCCCAGACTGCTAATAATTAAATATCTTAACTGGCTGATATATTTGGCTTTATCACTTAAAAATTTACTCAAATATATAATCAGAAAAATTTTGACAAATTCTACGGGCTGAAAAGAAAAAATGCCGAGATTAAACCAACCTGTTGTGCCCCTGATTGTTTTACCGAATATTAAAACGGCTACTAATAAAAAAATCCCAAACACATAAATGAAAGCATTGGCTTTTATTAAAATCCGATAATCAAAAAAGAATGAGACGATAAAAAAGAGCACCAAACTTAATACAAAAAAAACTATCTGCTTTTTAAAATTCAAATAGTTTTGCTCGCTGGCACTGCCTAAAGCCACGCTGTATATCAAAATTATCCCCAGAATAACCAGTAAACACACAGCAATCAGTAAAAGCCAGTCGATTTTCTTAACGATCAAACTGTATTTATTTAAGTTCATATCATCCAAATTTTTCCCCGCTATATTTTTATAAAGGAATTACTATCCAAGATATTAATTTCCGGCATAACGCTCACGCCGCTGATTACCGGCAGCGGCTGAAAAAAACTAACGCTTAAAATTTTTGACTGATTGGAATAAATCGGACCAGAAGTGATCTGATTAACGCCGACAATCCTGTCTCCATCCTTAACAAAAATTAAAAACGACAGATCCCTGTAATTATAAGCGCTTTTATTGTTAGCAGTAAAGACGACGCGGGAAATATTGACCTTATCACCCAATCCCAGCTGTTGGGGGGGGATATAATTAATATCCTTGACTTCAAGATTATATTTCTCCTGATATTTCGTCGGATAATTTATTTCTTTAACCCATTTTATATTACTAAAAACCAGCTGATTAACCTGATTGCCGTTATCCACAGCCAAAGCCACTAAATACTTATTTTCAGCCGGCATAATAAAGCCTGACCTTTTCATGCTGTACTTATCCCCCATTTGGAATTGATAATCAAATGTCGCATACCAAAATGTATTGGGATTTGCCACACTGGCTACAATATCAAATCCTTTCGTGCTTGGATAGCTTGCCAGCTGATTTACCTTAACAACCTGCGGCAAAGCTGCTTGCCTATAAGTAATGAGATCCTGCCTGTCAGTAATTAGACTAGTAAGCAGCTGCTGATAGGAGACCCGATAAATACCTAAATTTAAAATTAATAAATATAAATTCAAGGAAATAATAAAGACAACAGCAACAATCATGAACACAATAAAAATGTCCCTTAGCAGTAATTTATGAGTCACATACCAATATGCCCGCCCTAATTGTCGCTCTGATAAATTATTGGCCATATGTAGTCGTTTATCGTTATTCAGTATCGAAATGCGTTGCGTAAAACGTTTAACGAGAAACGTAACTTCAAACGAAGCCGTACAACGCTTAACTCTTTAATATATTATAACACAATTTAAAGCTGCAGTAAAAGCCTAATTTTGTGCCAAAAACGCTTGAAGACTTTATTTGAAAATGCTATAATTGAATCAGACCTACAGTCTTCTGTTAGGCTAAATTTATTATTAAATTTTACATAAGATGACAGCTGACAAAAAACTAAAAGCTAAAGCAGCGAGTGAATATACTGCCAAACAAATCACTGTTTTGGAGGGCTTAGAGCCGGTCAGAAAAAGACCGGGTATGTATATCGGCAATACAGCTGAAGCTGGCTTGCACCATATGATTTGGGAAGTTGTTAATAATGCCATTGACGAATCCATGGCCGGATTTTGCGATCATATTGTTATAACATTGACCAATGACGGCATGGTTTCCGTGGAAGATAATGGCCGCGGCATTCCGGTCGAAACTCATATACAAACCGGAAAATCCGCCCTGGAAACAGTCTTAACCAAACTACATGCCGGCGGTAAATTCGGTGAAGGCGGTTATAAAGTTTCCGGCGGTTTACATGGTGTAGGTGTTTCCGTGGTCAATGCTTTATCTGAATACATGCGCGCGGAAGTAAAAAGAGACAATAAACTCTGGGTACAGGAATATAAAAGAGGTAATCCAACCAGTAAAGTTAAACCGATTAAAGCAATTAAGGGTACAGGGACAACCATTTACTTTAAACCAGATCCGCAAATATTTACCACTCTGGAATTAAAAATTAAACTTATCCTGGACTATTTAAGGCAGCAAGCCTATCTAACCAAGGGTGTAAAAATAATACTTAATGACGAACGAGACAAAAAAAACAAAACCTCCTATACTTTTTATTTTGAAGGAGGTATTGCCTCTTATGTCCGCTATATCAACCACAGCAAAACCCCCAAACATGACAATATTTTCTACATTCAAAAAGAAATTGATGAAGTCATGGTGGAAATTGCCCTGCAGTATGTGGATGAATTTAACGAAAGCACTATTTCCTTTGCTAACAATATTTATACCACTGAAGGCGGTATGCATTTAGCCGGCTTTAAAACCGCATTAACCAGGACGCTGAATAATTATGCCCGCAATAAAAATATCCTCAAAGAAAAAGATGATAATTTGACCGGTGAAGATACCATGGAAGGAATCACCGGCATTGTCAGTGTTAAACTTAAAGACGCTCAATTTGAGGGTCAGACCAAGGCCAAATTAGGCAATGCTGAAGTTAAATCAATTGTTGACGGCATTACCAGCCAGTACTTGGGCATTTATCTGGAAGAGCATCCGCGTGATGCTGAAGCCATTCTCGGCAAATGTATGCTTGCGGCCAGAGCCCGCTTAGCCGCCAAAACAGCGCGTGATACCATTTTAAGAAAAGGCGCGTTGGAAGGCTTTACCTTGCCCGGCAAACTGTCTGATTGTTCCAGTCGAGACGCTTCAATTTCCGAATTATATATAGTAGAGGGTGATTCCGCCGGCGGTTCAGCTAAGCAGGGACGCAATCGTGAATTTCAAGCTATTTTACCCTTGCGCGGAAAAATTTTGAATGTGGAAAGAGCGCGTATTGATAAAATGCTGGCCAACACTGAAATCAAGTCTTTAATTATTGCTTTTGGCACTAATATCGGGGAACAATTTAATCTTGATGATCTGCGCTATAACAAAATAATTATCATGACCGATGCTGACGTTGACGGCGCCCATATCAGAACATTACTTTTAACTCTTTTTTACCGCTACTTCCCGCAATTGATTGAAAATAAGCATATCTATGTGGCCAAACCGCCTTTATACCGATTAGCGAAAGGCAAAGAAGTCAAATATGCCTATTCCGATGAAGAAAAAGATGAAATTGTTGCAGATTTTGCCAAAGATAGTGGCAGTAAAAAAGGTAATAAAAAAATTGAAGTTGTGGAATTGGAACAGCCGGACGCAGAACAAGCTACGGAAGAAGAAGCAACCAAAGGACCCCGCATCGTGATTCAGAGATACAAAGGTCTGGGTGAAATGAACCCTGATCAGCTCTGGCAGACCACCATGGATCCGCTTCACCGCGTCCTGAAAAGAGTCTCTGTTTCCGATGCTGCTAAAGCCGATGAAGTCTTAGACATTTTAATGGGCGATGAAGTGGAAAATAGGAAACGCTTTATTGAATCTCACGCCAAAGCAGTTAAAAATTTGGATATCTAAAATTATAATCAAAAAGAAAAAGGACTCCGCGCACGGAGTCCTTTGAGTTTATCAGGCTGCTTGTAGCATAACCTCGATTTCCTGGTTAAAATCTTGCAGATCCTTAACCAATATTTTAGTCCAGAGGCAAGCCTCATCCAATAGTTCCAGCCATTTATCAAATGGCATGTCAACTTCTTCCATCTCCTGCCACACCTGATAAGGAATGGCCTTTGATTTTCTTCGAACTTGTTTAGCCATTTAACCCTCCCCCTCCCTGTTCAATTGTTTGACCGCTGATTAATCTCGCTCCCTGAAGTTCCAAAATTATTAAATCGTGTTCCTGCCCGTCCTTATCCCTCAGAATGAATTGGCCCCCCTGTTTATAATGATGATATAGCTTTATCACCAACTTGATGGCCAGCCGCATCAAAGAAGATAAAGACGTCCCCAGTTCCCGCAAAATGTCGTCGTATGAGTTTTCTTCACCCTCACCCAACCTGAATGTTACTGTCCGCCTGTCCTTGGAATTACTGTTTCTGCTTGTCCCGCTTCCGCTCATTTTCCGCTTCCTCCTTGCCCTCCATAACTTTAGTGGAGGAGGGCTCTTTTGCGCTTGGTAAAAAACATATTCCGCTACAACAACAATATTCCTTTGATTACCATTAAATCATTTATAACCGTATTTGTCAATATAAAAAGCGCTCCGACATACATCGGAACGCTTTGTTGTTGCAAAGATCAAAGAGGAATGCCAAAAGCATCCTTGAGCCACTGCGGCCACTTGGCAACAGCCTCTTCAATGGCATTCACGGGATAAAAATCCTTGGAGCCTGGCAGATCAATGGCTGACCAGAGAGAAAAGCAGCAGCGCTGGAAAACATCATAGGACATTTGGGCATAGCCGCCGGCACCCCAGTTGCCCCAGCTGTTTCTGATTTTGAACATCCTTTTCTGGTGAAAACAGCCGACAATGTCAACGGCATGTCGCCCGATGGCCGCCTGATTAGGCGCGGGCATTTCCATGACACCGCTGCAATAATCCCATTCAGGATAGACGAAAATGGCGGCCAAGAGCGGGCCAAAAGTGGCCAATGCCTGTCTTGCGTCTTCAACGTTCTCCTGATTGACGCTGGAATAAACCTGGATTTTGTAATTACCCAGGACTTTATCCAGGGCATCGCCTTTCTTTTTGGGACGACCTTTGATGGTATCCCATTCGCGCTGCGGCAAAGCGCCGATCTGACGGGCAAACTCCATAGCATCACGAGGATTCAGGCCACTGGTCGCATCATTATAATTGGCAAGTAGCCTCGCCTGCTTATAAAAATGCTCCTCGCAAAAATCCTCTTTGCGGGCTTTTTTACCCTGGCGCTTTAAGTCACGGAAATTGAAGCGCGAAAGCATGGCCAAACTGGCATATGCCGTACAATAAGGAGACTGGCCCTGATCTTCGACCGGAGGCATCTGGTCAGAATAATCCAGATCCTTGGGCAGTGGCGGCGGAGCAGTAGGAAAAAGTTCCACACTGCCGGCTCGACTGCCAAAAGCTACATTGATGACGGGGATCCTTTTATCATTGAAAGATAATCGCAGATCCCGTTCATCAACCTGATGCGGCAACACGCCCCACTTCATCTTGGAAAAATCAACCCATCCCGGTTTTGGCATTTTCTTTCCTCCTTTGCCAAGTTTATTGGTTGTTAAAATACACCTTCCTGATATTACAAATTAACAAAAACAAATTATATTGTCAAGATAAAAAAGCCCAGGTAACTTGTCCCTGGGGCAATCGGCATTTGCCGATCTAGTTGTTGGTTACGGCAAGCGGAACCGCGATGTAGTACATGCTGTGCGGGCCGGTGATGTTTACGTCGGGGTCAGGCATGATGCTGTAGATCTCGATCTTGTCCCCGATACGGAACAACGTCGGCTGTACGGTAATCGCTTCCATTGTCAGCGGATTCTCTCCATTATAGTTCCTTTCTACCACCATGGAATAGATGCCAGCCTTCTTCTCTTTCGGCAAGGTTCTGACCATGACTATGGTGTTGACCTTGGTCACATTGGACTTTCGCTCTACCTGGCTCTGAGCCATGGCCTTGGGCACCCAGGTATCTAGGAATTTTCCCAAGGGCTCCTTCACGAAGAGATGGAAGACCATCGTACCTGCCGCCACCGCCAGAATCAAGGTGATCACAAAACCTTTCAAACTCATTCCCTTTTTCATCGTTTCGCTCCTTTTGGTTGATAATTAAGATTTTTTTGACTGTTTACGCGCCAATATGTATACCTAAAAACCTTACTTTATTATGATTATATAATAGCATATTTTAACAATTTTGTCAATAGTCATTTGCCACACTTGACATTCCCTGGCAAAAGTATACAATATAACCATAGAGACCCCGCAGGGTCTTTTTAAAAATCGTAAAAGTCAATCGTCTCTCGGTATCGGTTAACGTTTCGAAAAACGGTTAACGTAATACGTAACGCCAAACGAAACCGAATTTCGTATAACTATTCACGTAATTCTATGACCAATCCAATCAAAAAAATCAGCGACTACATTAAAGACTCAATCGCCGAACTGAAAAAAGTCGCCTGGCCGACCAAAAAGCAGACTACCGAATATACCCTGCTGGTTATTGGTATCAGCCTGGGCTTGGCTATCTTTATCGGCGTAGTTGACTATATCCTGACTTTGGGCGTCGAACAAGTAATTAAGTAAGCTAAAACACTGATACTTAAACACAGATAACACAGATTAATAAAAGAAACTTAAAAATCAACATAAACAAAAAATTAGAACTAATCATTAACCACGATTCACAAACTACAATCAGTGTAATCTGTGATAATAAATCCGTGGTTCAACTAACCCATATTACCTATGGCAAAACAAATATCACGCGGCAAACGCTGGTATGTCATTCACACCTATTCTGGCTACGAAGAAAGTGTAGCTGATAATTTAAAGCAAAGGATTGAATCCATGGACATGGCTGACAAAATTTTTGATGTTATTATTCCCACAGAAAAGAAGATAAAAATCAAAAACGGAAAACGCAAAACAGTAATCGAAAAAGTTTTTCCCGGCTACTTACTGGTTCAGATGATAGTTACTGATGATTCTTGGTATGTTGTGCGTAATACTCCGAATGTCACCGGTTTCGTAGGCTCCGGCACCACCCCCACTCCGGTTTCCGAAGAAGAAGTCAAAGGCTTATTTAAAAGAATGGGGACTGAAGATGCCAAATTTAAAATTGATGTTTCCGAAGGTTCACCCGTTAAAATCACTGACGGACCGTTCAAAAATTTTGAAGGTAAAATCACTATGGTTGACGAAGCTCGCGGTAAAGTCAAAGTCCTGGTTTCCATGTTTGGCCGCGAAACGCCCGTCGAACTTGACTTTTTACAAATAAAAAAGATATAGTGACTGAACCACAGATTTTGTTCACTGATTAACACGGAAAATTAAAATACCAGTGCCATCCGAGTGATGGGCTTCTCATCGGTAAATATGTGCTTTCTGTGAAAATATTTCTGTGTTTTATATAACCCAAATAAAACTATGCCCAAACCAATTAAAACTATCATAAAATTACAGATCCCTGCCGGTGCGGCTAATCCCGCGCCTCCGGTTGGTCCGGCTTTGGGTCAGCATGGCCTGAATATTCAGGAATTTTGCGCCAAATTCAATGATGCGACCAAAGATAAAAGCGGCAGCATTATTCCGGTTGAAATTACCGTTTATGATGACAGGACTTATTCAATTAAATACAAAACCCCGCCTGTCGCCGAACTTTTAAAAAAAGCTGCGGGTGTTGAGAAAGGATCAGGTAAACCATTACAGGAAAAAGTCGGCAAAGTTACCAAAGCCCAACTGCGCGAAATTGCGGAACAAAAAATGGTTGATTTAAATACTGATGATGTGGAAGCCGCTATGCGCATGATTGCCGGCACTGCCCGCCAGATGGGACTGACCGTAGAAGGCTAACATTTAAAATAATCAATAACCAAGCATCAATAACCAAATAAATTCAAAATTCTAATACCAAATATCAAAAAAGGCTTGAATTTAGTTATTAGATATTGTTTGAAAATTGGATATTGGTTATTGATAATTAACCACGTGTGGGAGCTTCGGCGCCAATACCACGCAATACTACTACCCTATAAAAACTGGTGTATTGCGTTACATCGGTTTTTTATATCCCTACGAAATTACGAATCGTAGCAATTAGTATATTCGTATAGATTCGTATTTCGTAGAACTAACAACTTCGACCTTCGGACTTCAGACTTCAGCCTTCGGACTTATCAAAAGCAACCTAATATAACTTCATCTAACGTCTTAAAACCTAATATAACCTAATCAAATTAAACCAACACTATGAAACGTAAACCCAAATCAGCTCCGCATTCCCAGAGGTATGCCGAACTGGTGAGTAAAATTGACAAAATCAAGGCTTATCCGATTGAAGAAGCCATTAAACTGGTCAAGGAAACTGCCACGACTAAATTCGAATCATCAATTGAAGTAGCAATCAGAACCGGCATTGATCCCAGCAAAACCGACCAGCAAATCCGCTCAACCGCTCTCTTACCTCATGGCACGGGCAAAAAGATCAAAATTGCGGTAATTGCTCCGGCGGATAAACAAAAAGACGCCAAAGAAGCCGGCGCTACCATTGTCGGTGGTGAAGAATTAATCGAAGAAATTGCCAAGACCAAAAAAACTAATTTTGATGTTTTGATCACTGTGCCGGAAATGATGAAAGACCTGGGTAAAATCGCCAAGATTTTAGGTCCTAAAGGCCTGATGCCCAGCCCTAAAACTGAAACTGTCACCCCTAATATCAAAAAGGCTGTTGAGGATTTATCAAAGGGCAAAATCACCTTCCGCGCAGATGACACCGGCAATATCCATTTGAGCATCGGCAAAACCAAATTTGACGACCAAAAGCTGCTAGAAAATTATAATGTTTTTATGGAAACCCTAAAAAAAGTTAAACCCGGGTCAATGAAAGGTGACTACATAAAAAAAATCACCCTATCATCCACTATGGGCCCTGGCATCAAAGTCCAAATTTAAACTGAAAATTAATTTACACATGCGGGCGCGAAAAGCCCTCTGAAGCCTCGGCCAAGGAGGGTTTTTTCATTGACAAAACTCTTTATTTTCTAACTAAACCATGATAGAATACAACCAGTTTACAAATTATTAATTTACAAAAAATATGACTGAGGAAACAAACCATGTTCGACCGTCCTGGGATCAATATTTCATGGATATTGCCAAAACAGTGGCTGCCAGGGCAACTTGTGACCGCGGCCGCTCAGGTTGTGTTATTGCCAGGGATAAACAAATCTTAGTCACTGGTTATGTCGGCTCTCCTAAAGGCCTGCCCCACTGTGATGAAGTCGGACATCAGATGAAAAGCGTAACCCATGAAGACGGCAGCACCACCCAGCATTGTATGCGCACCACCCATGCCGAACAAAATGCCATTTGTCAGGCAGCCAAACTAGGTATTGCTATTAATGGAGCAACCATTTATGCCAAAATGACACCCTGCCCTACCTGCGCCAAGATGATTATAAACGCCGGCATTAAACGAATAGTCTGCGAAAAAAAATATCATGTTGGGTCAGAAGGCGAAGAAATGTTTAAAGCAGCGGGGATTGAATTATGTGTTATTAATGATGAACTTGAAACTTATGCCAACATGTAAAATCATACTCGGCTTTGTCGGACCGATTGCATCGGGTAAAGGCACGGCCTGCCAGTATCTAAAAGAAAAATATCAAGCTGAAACCTTCCGTTTTTCCACGATCCTAAGGGACATTTTGGATAGGTTGAACTTAGAACAAAGCCGGGACAATATGCAGAATTTATCTACCAGCTTAAGGTCAATTTTTGGCGAAGATTTACTGTCCAAAGTAATTTTATATGATTTAAAAAAATCCGAGGCCAAAATTGTCATCCTTGACGGAGTGCGCCGCCAATCAGATATTCAATATATTAAAAATGATCCTGATTTTCACCTGGTAGAAATTAATGCCGAGCCTAAAATCCGCCATGAACGTATTATCAAACGCAGTGAAAATACTGATGACCGGCAAAAAACTTTTGAGCAATTTTTGGCTGACGAACAGCAGGAAACAGAATCCCAGATCAAAGATGTGGCCCAGTCAGCCGAATTCAGTATTGACAACAGTAAAACAACAGAAAATCTACATCAAGAGCTTGATAATATCATCAAACAGCTAAAATCATAATTATGTCCTGGCCTAAATATTACACCAATCAAATCCTGATCCCTTCTCCCGAGGGCTTTATTGGCATTGTTTCAGGCTGGACTAAAAAAGAACATATTGAAGAATTGATTTCTGCAGAAAATAAAAATAAAATTGGCGCCATCGGCCAGTTATATAGCAAAGAAGGGATCAATTATATTATCCGCAATCTATTTTTAAATCCCCAAATGACCCGATTAATTGTAACTGGCAGGGACTTATCCGGCAGTGTAAAATTTCTCCAGGATTTTTTAAATAGCGGCACGGGTCAGGATATTATTCACAAAGAAATTCCAGCGGAAAAAATTCAAGACTTTATTAATTGGTTTAAAACCAATAGTGTCTTTATTCCAGAACAAGAAATTGACAAATATTTAACCAATGCCAAAGTATCTGCCCAAACCTGGATTCCGGAAATAACTGAATTTCCGGATCCGGCGCAACGTGAAAACATTGATTTCCCTTCTGAAGAGATCTGTTTCCGTCTCGAAGATAAAAAAATCGCGGATCTCTGGCTCAAGGTTTTAGACCGAATCTTGAAATTCGGAGTCAATAAAATGAGCCAATATTCGGAAATGCAAAGGGAATTAATCAATATTACCACGATTATCAACGATGAAAATCCCGAAGATCCTTTTCTGCCGGATTACTTATATTTTACCAGACAAGATCTGGAAAATTATTATCCCCAGCTGATGACTGACCGCATTTTCGAAGGCGTGGAATATACTTATGGCAGCCGCTTCAGGAATTTTAACGGCATTAACCAAATTGAAGCCGTAATTAAAGATTTAAAGGCCAATAATTACAGCCGCCGCGCCATTGCTTTTACCTGGGATGTAATGAAAGATACGGGTAATCCCAAAAGTCCCTGCATTAACCTGGTTAATGCCTTGGTTCAGGGTGATAAAGTTTACTTGAGTACTTATATCCGTTCCAATGATATGTACCGCGCCTGGCCACAAAATGCTTTTGCCTTAAGAAAAGTACAGAAGGAAATTGCCGACGCTTTAAACCTCAAACTCGGCAAACTCTGCATTATTTCCAATTCCGCCCATATTTATGAACGCGATTTTCTGGCAGCTTCAGAAATGGTGGAAAAACACAAGCCCCAAACCGAATGCGTCCAGGATCCGCGCGGCAGCTTTGAATTAAAAGTGGAAAACGGAAAAATTGTAGCCAGCCATTATTCCCCCACCGGCCAATTTATTCAAAAGTTTGAAGGCCTAACAGCCGCAGAAATCGGAAATCAAATTTTTACTTTCATCTCCGATATTTTACATGCCTTAGATCTGGGCAAAGAATTAATGAAAGCCGAATTAGCCCTGAAAAATAATTTGACTTACATCCAGGACCGCGAAATAAAAATTTAACTTATTTCTAGAGTTTTAGCATTTTGGTGTTTTAGTATTTTAGTGATAAAACTCTAACATTCTAAAACACTAAAACTCTCAACCATGCCCAATTTAACCAAAGGAAAATTTATCGTCATCGACGGCACTGACGGCTCAGGCAAAGCCACTCAGACCAAATTATTGGTGGAGAAATTAACCCTGCAGAATTACCCTGTTAAAATGATTGACTTTCCCCAGTACGGTAAAAAATGCGCCGGCTTGGTTGAAGAATATTTAAACGGCGTTTATGGACATGCCAATGATGTCGGACCATACAGGGCTTCTATTTTTTATGCCTGCGATCGTTATGCTGCCTCGTTTCAACTCAAAGAATGGCTGGAAGCCGGCAATATTGTCATCAGTAACCGCTATGTTTCCTCAAATATGGGCCATCAGGCGGGAAAAATCGAAGACCTAAATGAAAGAGATAAATTTTTAGAATGGCTATTTGAACTGGAATATAAACTTTTTGGCATTCCCCAGCCGGATGTAAACATCTTATTGTATTTACCTCCGGAAATCGGCCAGCAATTGGTTGATAAAAAAGGCAGCCGTGATTATGTCGGCGGCCAAAAAAGAGATATTCATGAGGCTGATTTACAGCATTTGATTAACGCCGCCAAAGCCTACAAATATGTGGCTGATAAGTATCACTGGAAAACGGTCAATTGCGCCCCAGATAATGAATTACTAAGCATTGAAAAAATCCATGACCTGCTGTGGGCTGAAATTAAAAATATTTTATAATATTTCTTAACTTTTTAACCTTTAACCTCCGTAGCTTTAACAAAGGCGGCTTTCCCTACTCGTCATTTTTTGCTAAACTTATACTATATTTCACAAAACCTAACATTATAAACTTATGCAAGACAAAAAAGGCAAACTAATTGTTTTTTACGGCGTTAATAACCTGGGCAAATCCACCCAAGCCAAAATGACCGTGGAAAATTTGATCATCAAATCAGGTAAAGAAGCGGAATATCTCAAGTACGCTATTTATACGCTTGAACCTTCCGGATCATTAATAACTTCTTATTTGCGCCAACGCAATCCTTATCAGTTTACAGAAAGAGAATTTCAGATGCTGCAAGTTCTTAACCGCACTCAATATGAGCCCAAACTAAAAGAAAAAATAGACAAAGGTACCTGGATAGTGGCTGAAGATTACATCGGCTCCGGTGTTGCCTGGGGCCTAGCTCAAGGCATGGAAAAAAGTCTGCTTTATAAACTCAATTCTCATTTAATCAGAGAAGATTTAGGCATTCTTTTTGTCGGAGAATCTTTCCCCGACAGCGTGGATAAAAGTAATATTCATGAAAGCAATCCGGCTTTATTGGCCAAGGTCAACGAAGCTTTCAAGGAAATTGCCCGCGATTTTGGCTGGCATATTGTCAATGCCAATCAGCCGCTGGCCACCGTCCAGCAGGAAATTATGGATATTATCAAAAGTAAAATTACTTTTATTGAATAATTAATATTTTCATGGAAACAAAATTAATTTCTGTCAGCGATATAATTAAAAACGGCTGGAACTTATACCTGGAAAATTTCCAAAAAGTCAGCGTGCCGATTTTTGTAACCTTAGGCACCAGCGCTGCCGTTGTTATAATCGAATATTTTCTTCCCGAATCAATATTTCTGTTTCTTTTTGCCACCGCAGTCATGATCTTCATTAATATATGGATGGTTATCACCCAGATTCTTTTGGTTAATAAAATTTACCTCAAACAACCAGCCGTTCTTGAGACCGCGACTTCACTTGCTTTCAGCAAGATACCTTCATATTTATTAATTGTCATTATTAATTTTATCATTATTTTGATTGGCCTGGTGCTGTTGATTATTCCCGGCCTGATTTTTACTGTCTGGTATCAGTTTGCCGTTTATATCAATATTTTGGAACCAAATGATAACAAGGGCATGGCCGCTTTCAAGGCCAGTAAACGCCTGGTGCGGGGTCGCTGGTGGCCGACATTTAGCCGCTTGATTTTACCGCCCCTGGCTATCTGTCTGCTTTTAGCGCCAATTGCCGTTGCTTTAATTTATATGCTGACATTAGGCGGTTATGATGCTACTGATTATAATAGCCTTTTAATCTTTCGCTCAGTCTCCTCCTTTGTTTCCCTGCTGTTTGCGCCGTTATTTATAGCTTTTATCATTATTTTATATTACAATCTTAAGGAAACTAAAAAACAGGATACGAATTTGACCTCAAATTCTAACCAATAACTTTATGGAATTAGTACCGGTGATCGGACTGGAAATCCATGTTCAGCTGAAAACTAAATCAAAAATGTTTTGCTCCTGCGATAATAGCGGCGAAGATAAACCTGCCAACACTTGTGTCTGCCAGGTTTGTTTGGGACACCCCGGGACTTTACCCGTTGCCAATAAACAGGCCATAGAATGGTCAGCTAAAACTTCCCTGGCTTTAAATTGCACTATTGATGAATATTCCAAATTTGACCGCAAACATTATTTTTACCCGGACTTGCCCAAGGCTTATCAGATTTCTCAGTTTGACCAGCCTATCGGTAAAAACGGTTATCTTTATATTTTAAATCCCGAGACCAACGAGGAAGAAAAAATTCGCATTAATCGTCTGCATCTGGAAGAAGATGCCGCCAAATTATTTCATGATGATAAAAAAAAGTACAGTTTGGTTGATTATAACCGCGGCGGCACGCCGTTAATGGAAATAGTGACCGAACCTGATATTAAAACTCCAATACAGGCTAAACTTTTTCTTCAAGAGCTGAGGCAAATCATCCGCTACCTGGATGTTTCTGAAGCTGACATGGAAAAAGGACACCTGCGTTGCGATGCCAATATTTCCCTGCATCCTGTGGGAGAAGAAAAATTATACCCCAAAACCGAAATAAAAAATCTCAATTCCTTTAAGATGGTGGAAAAAGCTTTGGAATATGAAATTCAAAGGCAAACCAAAGCCTGGCTCGAAGGCAATCCGCCCAAGGATCTGACCACTCGCGGCTGGAACGAAGCCAAGGGTATAACCGAAGAACAAAGAACCAAGGAAGAAGCTCATGATTACCGATATTTCCCGGAACCGGATATTCCCCCGATTCATTTTATGCTTAATCCTGATACCACATGTTCAGCCAAAGAAATTGCCATTGAGCTGACCTGCTTAAAAACGGAAATTCCCGAACTTCCCGATGATAAACGCAAAAGATTTATGGCAGAATATGCTTTAAGTTTTGATGAAGCCAAATTGCTGACTGAAGATAAGGCCACCGCTGAATTTTACGAACAAGTCATTTCTGAATTAAAAGCCTGGATAGAAGACATGGAAGAACCCGAAGGTAAAGAATTAACCTGGGAAGAAAATAAATTCCAATTAACCAAATTGGCCAGCAATTGGATTATCAATAATTTACTTCCCCTTTTAGCCCAAAAGCAATTTATTATTGAAAGCATGAAATTGACTGCTGAAAATATGGCTGAATTAATCTCCCTGATTTTCTCGAAAAAGCTAAATTATACTTCAGCCGTGCAAATTCTGCCTAATATGCTGGATACCGGCGCTGATCCTTCACATCTGATGAAAGATCTTAATCTTGGACAAATCTCTGATACCAAAGAACTGGAAAATATCATTGAACAGGTTATTAAGGAAAATCCCAAGCCTGTCGAAGACTACAAAAAAGGAAAAGAAGCAGCCTTACAAGCCGTGGTGGGCAAAGTCATGGCGATCAGCAAGGGCAAAGCTAACCCGGAAATGGTTTTACAGATTTTAAAGCAAAAATTGTCCTAAAATCAAATCAAACTGAAGAAAAATAGCTAAATTTAGCTATTTTTCTTTACACTATTGACATTTTCAAAAATATCTGTTATAATATAGCTAGGTTAAAATAATTATTAATCTCTGAAAGGAGAACAAAATTATATGGAAAAACCAAGAGAAACATTATCATTAGAAGCGCTTGAAGCTCAAATTACCAAACCTTTAAAACTAGCTGAAAGAGAAAAAGCTGCCCTATCCATGAGCGCCTTAGCTGCTCGTGAAATTTATGAAATGTCCCAAAAAAGTAACATTTCCGATGTGACTGAAAAAGAAGTTGAAAGGTTACTGGGCAATTTAGAAATGAGCAATATGGAATTTTTAGCTACTTTACAGGCTGAAGTCAAAAATTTATACGGGAAAGAATTAAAGCCTGTCGTAATCCCCCAAATGTATAAAGTGATTCTGAGAGCTTGGTCTACGATAAAACAGGCCGAAAAGGATACTTCTGTAAATAAAGCAGAACTACAGAAAAAGACTGAATTTTTCCTTAGTCTCTATCACCTGATTACCACCGATCCTAGCTACAAACGTCATATTCCAGATTTAGCAAACTTTGAACAATTAAATTAAGTTGAAAAATAAAAGAAAAAGAGCTCCGTTGCGCGGAGCTCTTTGTTTTATTTGAGTTTCTTCAGACGAAAGGGATCGGAAGGTGTTCCTCCCAGGTTTCCCAGGTGCCCCATTCTTTTTCCTTGCGACGGGCGCGTTCGATTGGATAAGATCGCTTCTCGTTTTTACAGGAAATTTCCACGGTTGTCGGCCATTCAAACTGACCACCGGAATTTTCCAGCATATCGACAAATTCCAGCATCAGTTGTCTGCCTTGGACTGTTTCTTTGTCGATCATACTGTAAGCATAACCTTCAGCCAGGCACTTGTCGTCCCAGTAAACACGAATGTAGCAATCAGTATTTTGACAAAAGCTGTTCAGATCATCTTTGTCTTGGAAAACTATGAGGAGCCATGCTCCTCGCCAGACAATCTCGTCTATGCGTGGAATCATGGTTACCTCCTAACAATTGAAACTTTAGAGAACAAACTTGCTTATTAAACTATATTAGATTTTTTCATTATTGTCAATACGTGAAGCCACGAAAGGCACTATTTGTCAAGTAGCCATTTCTGCGCTATTTTAACCTCTTTATTTATATTATTTTCCCATTGAATATCCTTATCCCGCCGAAACCAAGTCCCCTGTCTCTTAGCATATTGATTAATGGCTATTTCCAGCAAATTTAGCATCTCAGATTGACCTTTTATAAGCCCTCTGAGGTATCTGGAAATGAAGCGGTATTCCAGTCCAAAATCATCCAAACGCCTCCAGGAAACGCCTTTTTTATGCAAATTTGCCACTTCCTGAATCATGCCCTGCTTTACCCTTTCTATCAGACGAATATGGATTCTTTGTCTCAATTCTTCCCTATCCCTGAAGACACCGATTTTGAGGATATCGTACTTCGAAACTTTGGTTTGTGGCAACATTACCATTTGTCCGCTCTGCGCCATTTCCAAAGCACGAATCAAGCGTCTCTTGTTATTAGGATCAATATCTTTGGCTCGTTCGGGCCAAAGTTTTTTTAATCTTTTAAATAATTCCTGGGATTCCAACTGCTCCAATTTCTTGCGCAACTTCCAGTCAGGCTCTACAGATTCCGGTAAGCCGTAAAGTAAAGCATCTATCCAAAATCCGGTTCCGCCGCAAATGATCGGCAATTTTCCTTTCTTAATTATTTCCTTAATTGCCTTCTCACCTAATTTTACAAATTTACCTGCGCTAAACTGGGTATTGACTGGTCTTACCGCTGGCAGTCGGCCCGACAATGACTAATATTTTTGGTAATTTCTTGATTGACATTTTTTTAAATTTATGATATATTAAATTGAGCCCCAAAAACGCTTAAGGAGGAACAAAAGATGAATATGTACGAGATCCTTATCGTTTCCATTGCTTGGGTAATCCTGGGTTTGATCTGCTATTACCTTTTCCGAAGAGATCAGCCAAGCTATGAGAAAGATCTGATCTTTCATCTAATTGTCTGGAGACAACCATCAGCAGGCAAAAATCCCTTCGGATTCAAATTCAAAAGGAATATTTTCATACAAATTCTGCTGGCTGCTGTTTTTTTCCTGGTCTTATTTCCAATTTTTGGGATATTACTTCTTGTCCTCTTTCTTATTTCCGTACCTTATAAATTAACTGTAAAGCTTAAAAATAAAGCAGTTAAACTTATAAAAAACCGTCACAATTCTTGATCCAGTCCCGCCAAGCCTCAATGCAAGTTGAGGCTTTTTATTTACGGAATTAACCGTTTTTACTAAATTAATTATTAAAATTCACACAAACTCTATTGACATAATCGAAAAAATATGATATATTAACCCCAGTTTCAAATCTGAACTTAAGGAGAGAAAAGGTGAAAACACAGATTATCTTTCTGACGGCAATCGTCATCTACCTTTACATCGGCCAGGTCTTCGCGGCTCCCTATCTCTGGGAAGTCTTTGACCAGGAAAAAACCAAGCTGGGCCGCTTCCTGCACTTTCAGTTCCAAACCGTTTTCTGGTTTCCCGAGCTGATAGCAGTAATTGGCCTTGAAGTTCTATTCTTTGTTCTAAAATGGGCCTTTCTACTGAGTCTCTTAGTGCTTGGCTTCGCCATTGACAGAATGATGAATTTAAAAAAGTTTTACGCTGAAAAAATCTTCATGACAGCGTAAAATAACTACTTCTTAAAACTCCTTGTCCCCGAGATTATATCGGGGACTTTTTTTATAAACTTTTCCGATATTAATATTGACATTATAAAATTTATAGGCTAATATCTTGATGTGTTGAATTCATGTGGCACTTTTACAGAAAGGATTCCCGATGCACACATTATTCTGGGCAGGAATTATTTATTTGGCTATCGGCCACTACGTCGCGCCATTTATGGTAAAATGGCTGCAAAATGACTCACCGATTGAAAGCACTACCTGGCGCATTATTCTCAATGAAATTTTCGCCTTTCTCTATTTGCCGCTAGGAATTTTAGCCATAATCATCTTTTGTACATTTATTATCTTTGTCGCAATCTACCACGTTTTGTTCCAAGTTCCTTATCATGCATACAAGAATTACGTTCTCGAAAAATATACACCGGC
>JAPLYC010000024.1 GCA_026395755.1 Candidatus Parcubacteria bacterium
ATGAATCAATTCACCATCCTCGGCATTGATCCCGGCTTTGCCACCACGGGCTATGCCTTGATTACGGAAAAAAATAAGGAGCTGGAGGTTTTGGATTATGGCGTGATTACCACTTCAACAAAACAGGAATTTTCCGAACGCTTAAAATATCTGCATCGAGCATTATCCAAAATAATGAAAAAGTATAAACCTGATGCGGTCTGTGTGGAACAATTATATTTTGCCAAAAATGTAAAAACCGCTTTGAATGTCGGCCAAGCGCGCGGAGTAATTTTACTAACAGCAATTCTAAATAAACTCCCTCTTTTTGAATTCACTCCCCTGCAGGTCAAGCAGGCTGTCTGCGGTTATGGCCAGGCAGACAAATGCCAGGTTCAGAATATGGTCAAAATTTTACTCAAATTAAAAACCATTCCCAAGCCTGACGACGCGGCCGATGCCTTGGCCATTGCCCTCACCTATTTGCAGGCCAAAAGCTTTTTAGACAAGACCAAGGCCTAACACTTGAAATTTTAGCCAAAGTAAACTATAATCCTAATTAGTTATTAGTTATAAGTTATTAGTTTTTAGTTATTATTATGCCTATTTCTCAATTGTCCCCCTCTCCCAAAAACTGGGAGAAATATAAGGCTCCTCCGGTAAGCATAAAATTGATACTGTTAAAATTATTAAATTTGCGGCAGTAGCGGCAATTTTTATGGTTTTACTGGGCGGTATTTTTTTTGTGGGCGCGGTTGCTTGGTATTCCCATGACTTACCTAACCCAGATAAAGTTATTGACCGTGTAATTTCAGAATCTACCAAAATTTATGACCGCAAGGGTGAAACTCTGCTTTGGGAAATCCATGGCGACGAAAAACGAACTGTTATCGAACTTGATCAAATCTCTGATTATATTGTTAAGGCAACTTTGGCTGCTGAAGACCGACATTTTTATGAACATCATGGCATTAATTTCTTTTCCATTATTCAGGGCGTAATTTTAGATCCGCTGCGGGGCAAGGGGTTCAGAGGCGGATCCACCTTAACCCAGCAATTTGTAAAAAATGCCATCTTAACTAATGAACGCAGTGTTTCCAGAAAAATCAAAGAGTGGATCTTGTCATATCAGATAGAAAGAAAATTCACCAAGGATCAAATTTTAAAAATGTATTTTAATGAAATTCCCTATGGCTCGGTTAATTATGGAGTAGAATCTGCAGCCAATTATTTTTTTGGCAAACATGCCAAAGATGTAACTTTAGCCGAAGCCGCTATTTTGGCTGCTATCCCTCAGGCTCCTACCAGAATGTCTCCATATGGCTCCCACACTGACCAGCTTTTTGTGCGTCAAAAATGGATTTTGGATCAGATGGCGGAAATAGGTTCAATTACCAAAGAACAGGCAGAAGCCGCCAAAGCAGAAACAATTGAATTTAAGAAAGAAAATTTAAGCGGCATTACTGCTCCGCATTTTGTTTTTTATGTTAAAGAACTTTTGGCCGAAAAACTGGGAGAAACCCTGGTAGACCAGGGGGGCTTGAAAGTTATTACCACCCTGGATATTGATAAACAAAAAATTGCCGAAGAAGCTGTGGCTAATGCCAAAGAAAAAAATCTTAACTATAAAGCCACTAATGCGGCTCTGGTATCAGTCGACGCCAAAACCGGTGAAATTCTGGCCATGGTCGGCTCTCAGGACTTTAATGATGAAGCCATTGATGGGCAGGTTAATGTTACGATCATGCCGAGACAACCGGGTTCTTCAATCAAGCCGGTTGTTTATGCTTCAGCTTTTGAAAAGGGCTTTACCACGGAAACGGTCTTATATGATACCAATACTACATTCCCTGCCGATCCCAAACCTTATGCCCCCATGGATTATGATAAAAAAGAACGCGGTCCTTTGACTATGCGCAAAGGCTTGGCCGGATCTTTGAATATTCCGGCTGTTAAAACCTTATACCTGGCGGGCATTGAATATGTTAAAGGCATTATGCAGAGCCTAGGATATTCAACCATTTCTGATAAAACTCAATGCGGATTATCTTTGACCTTGGGCGGTTGCGAAGTAAAATTAATAGATCATGTTGGCGCTTTTACCGCCTTTGCCCGCGACGGAGAACGAGCTGAAGTTGCTGCCATTCTTAAAGTTGAAGACAAAAGCGGCCAAGTTTTAGAAGAATTTCAGGAAAAGAAACATAAGGTCTGGAGTGAAAACACCGCCCGACAAATAAATAGCATTTTATCTGATGATTCTAGCCGCGCTTATATTTTTGGCGCCGGATCGCCATTAACGTTAAGAGACAGGCCGGTTTGCGCCAAAACAGGTACAACCAATGATAACAATGATGCCTGGACTATTGGATATACTCCTTCTTACGTTACTGGCGTTTGGGTGGGCAATAATAACGGTGATGACATGACTAACAGCGCTGATGGCGTAAATGTGGCAGCCCCAATCTGGAATGAATATATGCGCCGTACATTGGAAAACACACCGGTGGAAACTTTTCAGCCGCCCCTACCTTTAAGTGAAGATTTACAGCCGATTTTACGCGGAATTATTCCTTCTGATCAGGAGGTGGAAATTGACCGCGCTTCAGGCAAACTGGCAACCCCCCTAACTCCTGATTCTTACCGAGAAAATAAAAAATTCAACCAGCATCATGATATTCTATATTATGTCAGCAAAGATAATCCTCAGGGTCCGCCGCCGGAAAATCCTGCCGGCGATCCGATGTTTGGTCCTTGGGAAGCAGGCGTCAAAGCCTGGGCGGAAAAAGTCGCCAAAGAACAAAACATTGAAATAAGCACGGAAACAGCACCGACTGAATTTGATGATGTCCATGTGCCGGAAAATCAACCGCTTGTAACCTTAACATCGCCTCAAGCCAGCCAAACCCTGGAATCATATCCTGTCCGATTTGAAGTTCAGGCCAGTGCGCCACGCGGCGTAGCCAAGGTTATTTATGAAATTGACGGTCAGGTCATTGGCATGGCCACAACTTATCCTTTTACACTAGAACAAAACTATTTGGATGTTGAAAACGGCTATCATAAAATCAAAGCCACGGCTTTTGATGATATTGATAATTCGGCTTCCGTTGAAATTGACATTAACATCAAACTCCCTTATGCCGCACCTCAAATTAACTGGATTTCCCCCCGCGACAATGGTTCATATTACAAATCAAATTTTCCTTTAAATATTGATTTTACCCTGACCAAAACCAAAGGCGTACAAAAAGTTACTTTTTACTACACTACATTTAACGGCCAAGCAACCAAACTCGCTGATGTCTTAAATATCAGTAACAACCAAATGAGCCTTGCCTGGCAAAATCCTCCGGCTGCCGGCAGTTACCAGGTCTATGCGCAATTTACAGAGGACACTGGCCAGACCAGTCAATCCAATATTTTAAATCTCAATATCCTGGATTAAATTAGCCAACAAAAAAACCGATCCCGCAACACGGGACCGGTTTTTGGTTTTCTTTTATTGTAAATCCCTATAAATCTTAAGCAATTTTTTCCCCTGATTTTCAATGGAAAATTCCCTGGCTATTTGACTGGAGTTTCTAGACATTTTTTCATACAAACCTTTATTTTTTAAGGCCTGGATAACCTTATCAGCAAAATCCTCTTTGTTTTCTTGGGTGCTAAAACCATTTTGACCGTTTCTTAAAATATTGGAAAAAGCATCATCTTTAACCGCGACAATTGGTAAACCGGCTGCTGCTGCTTCAACCACAACCATGCCCTGAGTATCAGTTAAAGATGCAAAAGCAAAAAGATCACTGGCTTGATATGCCTTAATCACTTCTGGTTTTTTATAGTAACCCGTAAAAATAACCGACTTGGCAATTTTGAGGCGCTG
>JAPLYC010000111.1 GCA_026395755.1 Candidatus Parcubacteria bacterium
AACATGATTGCTATTTGGCAATCCGGCAGACATCAGCATTGCCTGCCACATGGCAGATTGCTGTCTCAAATTATCTTTGCCAGCCACCTGGACTCCGGGCCAAAACTTTTTAAACTGTTTTTTATCTTTGGGCCAGCCCAGGCAGGAAATATAATTGACTAAGGCGTCAAACCAGACATACATGACATGATCCTTATCGCCCGGCACAGGCACGCCCCAGGGCATTTTGCTTTTCAAACGGGAAATGGAAAAGTCCTGCAAGCCTGAAGCTACAAAATTCTTTATTTCATTCAGACGATGGTTCGGCACGATAAAATTGGAATTCTTTTCATACAAATCCAGAAGTTTTTGCTGATATTTTGACCAGGCAAAAAAGTAGTTTTCCTCGTCAATTATTTCCAGTTTTTGATTGGGATGAAGCGGACAGCAGCCGTCAACCAGTTCAGAATCTCTTTTTTCCAGCTCACAACCGACGCAATACTTGATCTTATAGTTCTTTTTGTAAATATCTCCCTTTTTATCACATAACTTCCAGAATTCCTGAGCAGCCTTTACATGATCCGGATTAGTTGTGCGGGTAAAACTGTTATAACTCAAATCCAAAGTATCATCCAGAAGTTCAAACTTGGCAGCATATTCATCAACATAAGCCTGCGGATCCTTACCGCTTTCCAGGGCTTTATTGTAAATCTTCTGGCCATGTTCATCGGTTCCGGTATTAAAAAAGACTTCTTTGCCCAAGGTCCTTTGATAACGGGCAATGATGTCAGCGCGAACAATCTCAGCCGCAAAGCCGATATGAGGTTCGGAATTCACATACGGCAAAGTCGTGGTAATGTAGAAAGTCTTTGCTTCTGGTTTTTTAGTAATTTTCTTTACAATTGTCTTTTTAATTTTTGGCATAAATTATATAATGTTATTTTTTATTAACACCTCCTTAATTAATTCATACATTTGCTTATGACCTTCAATATTAGGATGCAAACCGTCATCTAACAACTTCAGATATTCTGTTTTGCTAAAATGATCATAGATATTTATAAACAATAATTTATTTTGCTGGCAAAATTCTTTAATTATATTATTATTTATAGCAATATTTTCATTTTTATAAAATTTTTCTGCGTGCCAAGGTACGGGGCTTGTTTTTGTCTCATCTATCGGGAATAGATCGACAAAAACTATTTTTGATGAATATTTTTTAGCTAGCTCAGTCAATTGCTCCAAATTCATTTTAAATTGTTCTGGCTCGGTCCTGAATTTGCCGGCAAACAGCTGAGAATCATTTGTACCTAAGGCAAAAATAAATATTGTTTCACCCTCTTCTTTAATTCTTGGCTGTGCTTCAGATTCAAAACGTTTCAAAATATCAGTTGAATTTTGGCCAGAGACGCCTAAATTGTAAACCAGATAGTAATAATTTGGATCATTTTCCGATTTAATGTCTATGTATTTGCGCAAACGGCTAACCCAGCCACCTGCCAAATCACTGGCCCCATAAGTTATACTATCACCAAAAATTAATATTTGAGACATAAATTTAAAAATTTAATATTTGGGCGAAAACGCCTCCAAACTTCAGACTTCGTCCTTCGGACTTAACCTACCACCACCACAAACTCCCCTTTAGTCACATCCTTTTCCAACACAGCCAAAACATCCGCAATATTGCCCCGATAGGTTGTTTCAAACTTCTTTGTCACTTCACGGCACACCACAAC
>JAPLYC010000066.1 GCA_026395755.1 Candidatus Parcubacteria bacterium
AAAAGCAATTTGCCTCTGGTCCAAAAAAGCACTTTCAGGTAGACCGGATAAAAAATCGTCACCAGAATACCGGCGATGGCGATTTCAAAGAGAAACGGCCTGAAAAGCAGGTAGCATAAATACAAAATCGCCAGCAACATGACCAGAATAAAGACATTGGAAAAACGTTCCTTATTAACTACATTATTATTTCCGTTGGCCATAAAAAAATATTAAGAATTAATATGTATATATTATAGCAAAATATCGTCTAATCGCCAAAAACAAAGCCGCCCCCCGTTACGCGGGAGGCGGCTGTATTTTATTCTAGCGAATATTCTCAATTCTAACCTCCTTTACCTTTTCAGAGCCTGCCGGAAAATCATTGGGGTAATTTTTTACAGTATCTTCGTAAACCGTATACTGGATTTTTTCATTATCCAGCCACTTAATGTCGAATTTATTGCTTAAAGACCCATAACCGCCGTTTAAAGTCTCGCCTTCTGTCAGAGTTACCAGCGTTTTTGAAGTATCCACGATTAAATCCAAAATTTTAAGCTCTTTCGCTTCATTGGTTTCCAAGGCTACGGCTAGCTTAGTCTGATCAGGCGATAATACTCTGGCGCCGAAATCAGCCAATTGTTCAGAAACTGCTAGTTTATTGCAGGTTTTATTCTGCAAATATAATAGATACAAACTGCGTACCGGCTTATCTGATCCGGGATTAAACTGGGTCAAAATTACTTTCATGGAATCAGTCGGATGCGCGTAAATCATTACTTCCGCGCCGCATAATTCCTTTAGGTTGCCAATCCAGACTTCATTGCTCTTCTTATTTATAATGTCTTTAATCATACCGTCATCAGTCTGTTCAAAAGTAAAATCAACAATCTCATTAGCTACCAGCTGATTGGTATTAGTATTGGCATTGGCCTCGGCTGCCGGCTGATTAATGTTTTGGTTTTGGTTGGCATTGGGCTCAACCCTGATGGAGCTTTGGTTTAGATTGGAGTTTAGATTGACCTTAAGGTTGCAAGCCGTGATTAATGTCACGACTGCTAACAAGACCAGGGTAAATTTAAGTTTTGACATAGTTTTATTGTTAATTATTAATTCGTAAAACGTTTTTCGGTATCGATTGGCGTTTCGTTTGGCGTAAAGCGTTTAACGTTTTTTATATTATCCCAAGATACTAATAATTTATACAATTGCCTGCTTACTTTATCATACTTGTCTATGAGCTTATTTACAAGTTCTGGTTTTATGTTATAAAGATCCCGACACTGCTCAAGACCGACAATTGTTTCGTTGTTTTCTGCCATTGCATCATATAAATATTTCTGAAAACCTAATTTTTGATTGCGCTTGGCAAAGCCTTCGGCAATTAGTCGAGGGGCAGCCTTAATAGACCGGCTCAATTGATTGCATAAATCAAACTTTTCCTGCGCAGGCAATACGGACAAAATCTCCCTAAACACAATCAGCATTGTTTGATACGAGGTTTGATAAACATCCAAATCCTTAAAACTTTTGATTCTAATTTTATTTTCCATACTTTTAACGAAAAACGATAGACGAAACGTGAACCGAAACCGTATAACGCCTAACGTATTAAGAATAAATATATTAATTTCCAATTTTTAAAAGAAAGCCCCTATTAAGAAAAAACAGGGGCTTTGATTGTAAAATTGCTTTTAGATCCGTGACACTAACCGCCTGGCTGCCAGCACTAATGCCGGTAAAAACAGGATCAGCCAGTTCAGCAGATTAGTCCGGATATTGTCATTGGATGTGGCAGAGATGACACAGCCCCAACTCTTGGGTAAATCATCACCATTGACGTGAACATCGATTGTGCCGTGCCAGTCATCAGCGCCGGTATCGCCGTCTTGAGTGTTAACCACCAGGCCAAACAGAATGTTACGACCGCCCAGGCCGTTGTCGGCTGTGGCAAATATTTCCTGGTCATTAACAAAGAGATGCTGATTGGGTAAAATACCGCTTGCTTCAGCCAGCCAGCGATTATCTTCAAATTTGGCATTGCAGTACACAGTGTCTGAGTAAGAAACATCCACTGCGGCTGACAAAGTACCATTGGAGAAAATCACCTTATCCCAGCTTAGGCCGCTACCCCAGCATCTGAATTCCGGCTTTAGATAAGTGCCTACATATTTGAAAGTCACTTGACCTTCAGAAGTTATGGTTGGCACTTGCTCAGGTTCAGGCGGCAATGCCGGAGGTAAAGCTCCTCCCCCGCCAGTTCCCAAGTCACCCTCATAAACCACTTGAATGGAATCCACAGCCACTGTTTTGGCCGGATTATCCGCGGTTTTGCCGGAGACAACAACTGAATATTTCCAGCTGCTGTAATAATCAAATGTGCCCAGATAAACCAGACGATTGGCATCGTCATTGGTTTGATCGATTTGCACTTGGTATGGATTGGTTTCGTCAGTGCTTGAATGCCAGACTTTATAGCGCACACCTTTGGCCTGACCATAATAGCGGGGCAAAACCACATAGACTGAATAAGCGCCGTCATACGGAATTTTGAAATTCCAGGATGCGTCTGTGACATTGCTTGACGGTGTCAGCCAGAGAAAATTGGACCAGCCAACAGCTGCCAAAGGCAAACCATCGCTTAAGCGTCCCTGGCGCGTCCACAATGCCGAATTGAAATCCAAGAAGCTATTTCGGCTGCTATCCCTGTCAAAGCTGTGAACCACGAATTTCAGCTGCGCATCCTGTGACCGGTTATTATCGATGAACTCCAGCGGATCAACAAAGTACTTGGTAAATCCGTTGAGATCAGTAACCGTCCAGTAGCCGGCTCCCAATTGAGAATAGCCACTTTTGCGAATTTCAAAATGCAGGTGCGGGCTGAAATTGCCGTTAGCGTCGCCAATGGTCCCAAGCTGCCAGCCTTTGAGCAGGTAAGTCTGCTTTTTAACCAAAGCTGACTGGGAAATCACCTGGCCATTATCCTTAATCACTTTGATTTCATTCAAATGGCCGTAGAGCACGTAAATCTCCGAGACAGTGGTGCCGTCACTGAGCATAAATGGCTGATCGCTGTAAGACTGGATGCGCAAAATAAGGTAATTGCCCCAGCCCTGTGTCCAGCCAAAATCCCAGATTAAGGCATTGGCAATGGCATAAAGCGGTTTGCCCAGGTCATTAACACCTTTGTAATTGATGTCGCAACCCTGATGGCATTTATCCGAATATGCGAATAAAGAACCTAAGGGCTGATAATCAAAGCAGGCGCCGCCGGGAATCTGGTCATCTGGTTCCTGTCGATAAATTTTATCGCCCGGACAGGCAACCGGATAAATAAAGCTGTCAGCATAGCGGTAGTCTCCGCTGGGCGGCGCAGTCAAAGTGATGGAACCTTCAATCGCGCTGCTGTTCAGATCAGCTTTATAGGCATAAAGACGGTAAGTGTAAGGCTTGCCATATTCAACTGCGTTATCGGTGTAACTTGCGGTATTAGCAGCTAAACTGCTTAAAAGCTGATCATTGCGATAGAGCTTAAAACCGTCTTCCGTGGTGGCATTATCAGTCCATACTAATTGAACTGACAGGCCACTGGCGGTTAAACTCAAATTGCTGGGCGCAAGAGGCGCCTGAGCCGGCAGAGGCGGCGGTGTCGGTAAATCGATTCCGACACCGGAAATCGCGCAAGTGGCAGCCGGTGTAACCGCATAAATCCTGATGGCTTCCACGCCGCTCAGATTGTCACTGGACGCCACCTTGATATTGAAGGTGCTCTGCTGGTAAACACTGGCGTCAGTCAGATTGGTGAACTGGGCATCGGGAATAATCTGGTCGGAAATGACCTGCACTTGCGGGCCATATTCCCAGGTACCATCGCTTTTAAAAACCCAATAGGTAACGAGGTAAGTCTGGTTGGCCAGGCCGTCCAGTCGCCACATTACCTTTTGATTGATGTCAGCAAGGTCATAGTACCACCAGCCATTACCCGAATCTTTAAAGCCGGTATTTTGCCCCTGGCTATTATTGGACATCCCCTTGACATAAACCCGCCAACGCGGAAAGCTTGCCGCGTTAATCACGCCGACTTCGATCCCGTTTTCATTGGTCGGGTTTTTCTTCAAAGAGATATCATGGGCCCAACTTGTATTGGCAATTAAACCTGCCAGTACAACCGTAAACGCTATCATCATCTTTTTCATGGCAAATTCCCTTTACTAGTACGAGCCCCGCACCTTCCCTCTCCTTGGGATAGGTGCGGGGCTTCCCCTTGATCATGTTTTTTAGGTTGACTGTTGACTTGTCCACTGTAGCCTTGGCGTAGGTGGACGCTTCCTTTCCGCTTATCAAACCTCCTTAATTTCAAGATTGTAGATTGCTAAAAGCAATATGAGTTGTAAAAGTACAAAAAACACTTTCAACCCCTGAAAGTGTTTACAAATCCAAAACTCATTATTTTTGAGTTTTGATTTTCAAACTTTGATTTTTGTTTTCCTCCTTTCATATTTTTTTTGTTTCTGCCCAAGCAGCTGCTTTGGCAGAATACTTATCCTGTTTACAAATTATCACGCCACAAAATATGAACAATACTTTTGGCACCTCAAAATATGTTATAAAACAGCAACAACTTAACACAAATCAAGGCCAAACCCGCCATATTCATTAATAAAAAAACTGTTAAATTTCTTTAACAGTCGCCTTGAAATTTCTGTGGATAAAATCCCGGTACTAATCCATTAATTTCAAAATCTTACGGTTTGCCTGATTTAAAAATGGAGCCTTAATATTTTCAGTCTTATCAAGTTCGCTATGGCAGATAGTATCCCAAAAATCCTGATTCCCGTAGAGAATATAAGTCTTAATTTGGTAGTTTTTCATTTTTAAAATCGGGAAACAAGCTTTAATCATAGACATTTTTCTGCTAGCCAGAGGCTTATCAAAACCCACACCATCAACCACGAGAATCTTTTTGGCGTTATTTAGAAGTTGTGCGTATTTTTTTTCAAAAGCGCGATAGCCGCGTCCCCAATAATACGGCGTGTCATAAGATAATTCTTCATTACCAGCTAAAACAAACAAATTATCTTTTTCCAGTTTGGGATAATCAATAATCAACCGCATTAAGGCCGCAACGCCGGAACCATCGTCAACCGCTCCCGGCCCAATCGAATCATAATGGGCAAAGATGATATTTTTAGGATTTTTTAAATTGCCGACCAAAATATTGAGTGAACGATGTTTTTGAGGTGTAACTTTAATCTCCCCTTCAACATAACGAGCTCTTTTTATCCTAGAGACATCCTTTTTATTGACTGCCAGACTGGGCACAAAATAAAAATCGCTCTGGGAAATTTCAGCGCACTTGGGATTATAATTGATATTAGCTTCGTCTTTTGGCAACGGTTTAATTATCGGGGCAACCAATTTAAATTTGTTTTTAATCATGCCGCTGACAAAACAGGCGCCTTTGGCTTTTATTTTGGAATTATCCGCGGTAAGGCTGACAGACTTAATCACCGGCACTTTGGTAGGAAAAGATTGCACCTTATATTTAACCTTATATTTTTCCAGTTCCGCCATTAATAACTTGGAGGCTTTAATTTCCTGCCCCAATTGCCTTTCTCCCAGGTCGCACAATTTTTTAATTAAATTTATCTGACTATACATAATAAAAATTATTTACATCTTTTCCAAAATCGGCAAGCCTAACAAAGTCATGCCGTTTATTAATACCTGTTTAACCCCGGCGATTAATTGCAGTCTGGCGGCTTTTATTTCCGTCTCAGCCTTTAAAACAGTCAATTCGTGATTTAAAGCGTTAAAATCCTGGGCAAAATTATACAGA
>JAPLYC010000067.1 GCA_026395755.1 Candidatus Parcubacteria bacterium
CCCGCCCGGGACTTTGGCTGCCAGCATCCAGTTGATGGAGGCTTTAATTTCATCTCTCTTGCTGACCGGAACAAACATCAGCTTTAACAAAGCTTCAGCAGCAGACATTCTGGCGCTGGCTTGCGGTGAAATCAAGCCGATGATGGGTTTAGTACCGACTGAATTGGCCATGCCAGTATGACTGAAGGGGCTGGGCGCAATCACCGAATATTTGTTGATCGGCAATTGCCAGGGGCCGACACACTGCTGCTGCACCACATGAGGTGTAACACTGCGGTCAACCACGTGAACTGCCCATTCCTGCGAACCAACTTGTAACAGCTTGAAAGTTTTGGCCAGAGCTTGAGCCACTGACAGATCTTCGGGTAAGTTAAGCGGCTGAAGTTCTAGTTTGCGGCGCGTATCCTCAAAAGTTTTCTGAGGATATTCGCCGAAAATCTGCTGGAGACTGAGATCAAAGAGAGTGGTATTGTTCTGAGAATCAATGACCACGACTTTGCCGTCGCCAGTGATCGTGCCCACCACGGCGCAGGGAACTTTTTCCCGGTCGCAGATGGCCTTAAATTCTTCCCAGCGCTCTGGCTTGATTAACATGGCCATATTTTCTTGGAACTCGGAAACCCAGATGGCCACCGGAGACATAGTTTTGTCGCCTAGGATAATATTGCGGATATCAACCCGACCGCCAGCCGGAGCCATGATTTCTTTGAGCACATTACCAGGTCCGCCAGCACCTTGGTCATGAATCGTTTCAATGGGATTATTATCACCCATCATAATGCAGGTGCGGATAACCTGGTCAGTTTTGCGGGCCATTTCACCATTGGCGCGCTGCACTGATTTGAAATCCAGCGCCGCAATGTTCTGACCGCCCATTAAACTGGAAGCTGCACCGCCGCCAAAACCAACTTCATAAGCCTTGCCGCCGATTCGGACAATCAGCCAGCCAGGTACAGGTTCGTGTTTTTTAACATGGCGATCATCAAGGAAGCCAAAGCCGCCGGTAAACATGATCGGCTTGATGTACTCCCAGCGTTCAGGGCCAATGCGTAAGCCAAAACTTTCAAAGAATGTCAGGATCACTGGCTCGCCGCACTGGTTGCCGTCATCAAAAGCGCCGTTAACAGCTTTGCGGAAAAATTTCAGCGGGCTTTCACACAGCGGATCATAGGCAAAGTTAGGGTCTTCCCAATCCAGGGGATAGCCCGGAATATTGAGATTCCCGCCTAAAAATCCGGCTGAACAAGCCGCAATCAAACCACCCCTGCCCAAACCTTGGTTATCACGCCGCCGACCGCCACCACCTGTCCCTGCTCCGGGATACGCTGCCCATAAGCAAGGATGGTTGTGCGTTTCGCAAGTCAGCACATAATGGAATAAAAGTTCGGCCATGCGTACTGGCGAAGGTAAGCCAGGTCTTTCAGGAATAAGGAAGCTGACTGGCACACCTTTAATCGCTGAAGCATTATCATCAAAAGCAATAATGGAGTTGCTGAGATTTGTCAGCGTGCTTTTGATAATGTCCATGAGAGTGAAAGGCATTGCCTGGCCGTCGATAATCAGCTTGGCGCGGAAGACATGATGTCGCGAATGTTCAGAATTGCAGTTGCCCAGGTCGCACCATTCCACATCAGTGGGATTGCGCTTGGCAACTTCAGTGAAGAGATACAAGTAGTACTGCAAATCCGCCTTGTCCATGCCAGTGCCATATTCAGCATTGGCTTTGACCAGAGCATCCATGCCCTGTTCCATTACCGGGATATACTTGACCGGCTCCGGCTTTTTGTCAGTGACAAAAGTTGTCAGCTGATTGGGATACGGACACTCTGTCATTTTGTCGTGCAGCAACGGCAGAATCAGATCGATCTTGTCATTGCCCAAGGGTTGAACGCTTATAAATTTGTAACGCCTGGCTTCTTCCAGTCTGATCACAGGCAGTTCGCAGGACTGGCAAATGGAAACGGCATTGGTTGAATTAGCTGTTTCAAAATGCAGCCGCGGACCGATTTCAATGACATTGCCAGGATCGCTGAAAAAAGTTTTGTCTGACAAACACTTAACTCTGTCAGGCCCGCCGAGCAGCCACTTCAGCCGCTCTATTTCCTCGGCAGTCAATTCCCTGCTGGCTTCCAGACAAAAAACTTTTTCAGTTTCCAGCCCGGAAATTTCAGGTACAATTTCAGCCAATGACTGAGTTAATTCCTCAGTTCTGGCTGCTGATAGCAAGGGCTGACGATAAACACGATAAAACACACTCATCATAGCCTCCTTTTACCCTCCGAAGCTTTACTCGCAGGAGGGTTGTTCGTTCTGTTGATCTAAAATCTTTTTAGCTGCCAGGCGCACTGCCAATGGCAACATTTGATGTTCAAAAGGCAAAACAATCTGCTGCAGCTTTTTGGCTGCGTCTTCTTCGTTACCTTCGTATATGCCGGTCACCCAAGCCTGAATTATATCTTGGGGGATTTCCACTTGCGCCCGCAAGAGCTCATGGCCTTTGTCATACTCAGCAACAACCTCGTGAACCGTGGGCTCAGTGAAAAAGCGATCAGTCGCTTTGGCCATGCCCCGTTTAATCAGATCATTGATTGCAGCCAGAACATGCAGATGGACTTTCAGCCCATACATGCCCTGTCCGCCATGTTTGTGAGGATCAGCCGGATGAATGTTATACATGGGAATGCCTAGTTCAGGAACTTTTACGATGCACCCGACCAGGAAAATCAGAGCTACCCCGCCGAATTCCTCCAGCGCATTTTGCAAAGAAACCAGGGGCAGATGTTTTGATCTGCCGGGATCTACAATACTGTATCTAATATCTAAGGCATTGGCCTTGTCGATGCAGCCGGCATATTCTTTGGTGCTGATCAAAACGACTTCCGAAACTTCGGGAAGCCAGTCATCTTTCCAGGCATTGGCAATGGACTTAAAGTCCGTGCCACTGCCTGACGCAATACACGCCAATCGAATTTGCTTCATCACTTTTGTCTCCTTTTTTCTTTTGTTTTGTTTTGTATCCTTAAACTCAAATTTTCAAGGTTCTTTTATGTAAAAAATAAAAAATTGCCCCCTTTAGACAATTTTCATATTTGCCTTAAATTTAGCATTTTGGTGATATTTGTCAATCGAAATCCGTTTTACGGTTTCGGCTTACGTTTCGTCATCCGTTTATCGATAAACGAAACGACTATCGATACCGAAAACCGAATAACGAAAATTACATGGGTACTTCAAAAAAAAGCATTTATTTGTTAAGATACTATTATCATTAACTTACAACCTATGCTTTATTACCTCTTCACAATCGCCTATATTCTCGATGCCTTTTTATTGGCATTGCTGATAGTTTTTATTGTTTTGATCATTAAACTGCTGAAAACTCTGGGGCAGAATTTCACTTTAAGGGAAAAAATGCGCTTAATCCCGATTTTTTTAACCAAACATTCCCACTATGCTTTTTTGCATCATGCTAAAAAGAATGACCAAGGCACTTATCAGGCTCCTTTTCATAAATATACAAAACTTAATATCACCTTAAAACACTTAATGCATGGCGCTCTGGGATTTTTAATGCTCAAAATAATTATTACCGGCTTAATTTTCTGGTATATTCCCAAACCGACTGAAGCCCAGCCGACCAGACTTACTTACAACGACAAAGGATTTACGAGTTTCAGTGCCGGGAGTTACAAATTGACTCAGTTTGAAAATGATGCCATTTTTATCGCACCCGGCTCATATAGCGGAAATTATATTTCCCAGTCAATCGGCGATGGCAAGGCAGAATATAACTGGCAGAGTTTAAGCTGGGAAGCTGACCGTGTTTATAATAAGAGACCTGATTATCCGACCGGAAAAATCGCGGTCTGGTCCCTGGATTCTTTAGAATATTGTTCTGACAGCTTATCCCGCACTTATAATTGTAAAATCAAGAACATTGCTTTGACTAACGGACTTTATCAAACTAAGGCTTATTATTTCGATGGCGAAAACTCCAAGGCAAAAATCGAGGCTAATTTATCTTTTAAAGATTCCTTTACGATAGGAACCTGGGTAAAATTTGATGAAGACATTCTTGTCGGAAGTGCGGAGCAAAACTATATTTTTCTGGGTAAAGGCTATGGCGATTATTATATCAAAAAAAATCCTTACCAATTAAAATACAATTACTATTTCGGGATTCTAGACGGCGCCTTGACCTTTAAATATTGGTCCGATGACAATCCCCTGCACTGGGGCTTGGTAAAAGACACCAACAACAATTTTACTGCTAATCGCTGGTATCATCTGGCTGTAAGCTTTGACAGTAAAACGAAATCCTTCAAAGTATTTATTGATGGCATTGATCATACCGAGGTGGTAACGGACTATGACGAGGGCGCTCTCAACCATTTCCCCAATACAGGAGTGAATCTGCCGACCTGGATCGGCGGTATCGGCTATCTCTGGATGGATAATGAAGAAAAAATGGTTAATGTTATGAAAGGCACGCTGGATGAACTCTTTATTACTAATACAGCCATGAATGTCTTGGATTTAAGAAAAATCATCAACCAATCGGGAGAAATTTATTTTCAGATCAGAACTTCAAATACCCTGCCCTTGGTTGGCAATTTCTGGGGGCCCGGCGGCAGATTGGATACTTATTTCACCCAAAATCAGACTGACAATCTTAAATTTGCCCCGGCCAGCAAATATTTACAGTACATTGCCTTTTTTTCCCGGCCAATTACCAATTTTAATCCCAAATTATATAGCGTAACCGTAGAATATTCCGACGGGAAAATTGAGCAGGAGCAAGATCTAAAAATTTCCCTGTCCACAATTCAGACGAACGCCTCCAGCAGCCGAAATATTACTTTAGAAAAAGAAGCTCTTGGTTTTTATATCTCTATTTTCAAATCTCTGCCCCAAAGCGATCAGGATTGGCAATTTATAAATCTGTTTGCGTATAATAAAAATTATCAGCGGGACTTAAGCCAAGAGCAAAAAGCAATTACTGCTTTTAATAAATTCTATAAAAAATTGCCCCAAAGCAGCCTGGATTGGAGCATTATCCGAGTGCTTTCATATTCCGTCAAAGGCCAGACTTTAATGGCAAACTGGCTTAAAATAAAATAGGCTAAAAATTATAAATTTGAAATTAGAATTTTAAACTTGTTTGATTATTGAGATTTGATTATTGATTATTATTAACCATAATACTATGTTAAAAAAATTTCTTGTGGGCGGATTGATTGCTGGTTGGCTTATGATCTTAATGCCAATTTCAGCCTCGGCCACAACCACTAATTTACAACCCGGTACCTTAATTAAAGCCTCAACCCCCAGTGTTTACTATTATGGCGCTGACGGCAAACGTTATGTCTTTCCTAATGAAAAAACTTTCAAAACCTGGTTTGTGTCCTTTGATACTATTATTTCCATCAGCGATGAACTTTTGGCTGATGTTCCGATTGGCGGCAATGTTACTTATAAGCCGGGAACCCGTCTGATTAAAATCACCTCTGATCCTAAAGTTTATTATGTTGATTATGCCGGCACGTTAAGGCATGTTGCCGATGAATCAATTGCCAAACAGCTTTGGGGCAATACCTGGTATTCATTAGTGGATGATCTGCCCGATTCATATTTTGTAAATTATAAGACAGGAGAAGCGCTTTCCAGCCCGTCTATCCAGCCTGCTTCTGCCACATATTCAATTAATCAGGATAAGACTTTATCTGACCAGGCTGATCCCACTCAAAATTTAATCAGTAAAATTACTCTGACCGGTAAAATGGACGGCAATGTCGCGTTTTTAAACTGGACCACTGAAAGTCTGGACTCACCCAGTGGCTTTAAAGTCGTGATGTCTAATGACCCAAATCCGGTTTATCCCGGCAATGATTATCATTACTTATCATCATCAAGCGCCAAAAGTGATGCCTGGTATGAATTAAATTCTTCAGCCACTTATTATTTCCGCGTCTGCCAATACTTAGACAGTAAATGCGGAATTTACAGCAATAATTTGTCTCTGACAGTTGCCGGCAGTGCCACAACACCGACTACCAGCAATAAATCAATTACTTTGAAATTAACTGCCTCCTCGACAAATTCTGTTAATCTGGAATGGGTCACTAATTTCAGATCTCCTTATGGTTACAAAATAGTTAAATCAACTGAAGTTAATCCTGTTTATCCCGGCAATGACTATCATTATATTGATAATGCCGATATCAAAGTAGATAACTGGACGCTGTCTTCAGGCACCTGGCATTTTAGAGTCTGTGAATATTTAAACGGCACTTGCGGAGTCTACTCCAATGATTTAACGGTTAAAATCGGCACAACCACAACTACTACCAGCGGCTCAATTTCTCTGACCGGCAGTGTGAGCGGTAAAAATGTATCTCTCAACTGGACTTTAAATAATATGACCTCGCCTTTAGGCTTTAAAGTTGTCAAAGCTGAACATTCTCTGCCGGTTTATCCCGGTGATGTTTATCATTATTATACTGACCCGGGTTTAAGGTCAGATGCTTGGGATGGTTTGAGTTCAGGAACTTATCATTTCCGAGTTTGTGAATATCTTGGTGGAGCTTGCGGTAAATATTCCAATGATTTAACATTTACAGTACAATAAAAAATCAGCACAATATAAAATATTGTAGGGGACGCAGATCTGCGTCTCCTACTTTTGTATTACAAAAGGCCGTTTTCGCAAAATAAAAACCGGACAATTTCTTGTCCGGAGTTGTTTTTTTATAATTTAATCAACGATTTACCGGCTTTTGAGCTGATCAGCAACCCGTCTGGTTGCAAATCAATAATGGCAAGCATGGATCCTCCTTCCGCCTTAACATAGCCGTGATTTTCAGACTTCATTTCAGCCACTGGCTGCTGAGCAGTCAAAAGATAGAGCAGATGTCGCATTTGCGGATCAGAAGCCGCATGGTCAATCTGTTCCACAATGACAAAGGCCGCAATGCCGTACTCAGCCCAAATCTTTTCCTGGGACAAAAGAGGCTCTTTATATGCCGGGCAACGAATAAGGTTGAGGTGACAACGATTTTCCCATCTATTATAGTGCGCCTTCATGATCCGCTCAACCTCGGCTTTGACCTTGTTTTTAAAAGACTCCTGCTCCTGAGCTGAAAGCCTGGGTCGCGAAATCTCGGTTTTCTCAAAGGTAAAGATCGCCTGTCGGTTGCCGTATTTATTGTTGATGATTTCCACTTCAACCTTTACCTTGCCATCAGTCTCATCAACATTGACGGCGCCAATATCATGAACCGCAAGATCATACCGATCATTGCTGGCGCTATAGCGATCGCGCCATTGCCATTCCTTCATCAGGCTCTGTTCTTTATAAAAAACCCTGATCTGATCAAAGTAGGCGGTTCCGCCA
Organism: Candidatus Parcubacteria bacterium; assembly: GCA_026395755.1. Taxonomy (GTDB): domain Bacteria; phylum Patescibacteriota; class Patescibacteriia; order CAIXNZ01; family CAIXNZ01; genus JAPLYC01. Next base: position 7,394 of record JAPLYC010000067.1, read on the forward strand.
GAGGAACCATATTCGAGTCTCTTGTCCTTCATGACTGCAACTTCCGGAGTTACAATCTTAACTCCATAGCCTACAAACTTTTCAATCGCTTCCTGCAGTTCAAGACAAGGTTCAATCTTGCTCATCTTTTTCTCCTTTGTCAGAAAGACCGTTAATGGCTCACTAATCCTAAAGTTAACAATACAAACATTACCGGTTATCTTATCAACAAACATCCTTTTGGATGGAAAATTTGTAAAAAAACATTACCTTTGTTCAGTCTTCCTCCCTGTCTGCCGAAGCTCCGACCTTCGGAGTGAAAGCAGGACCTTGAGAAAGACTCAATTTAGGCGGGGAGCAGACTTTTTACAGTCCGCTCCCCAGGATTTTAACTTATACGAGCAGGGATGAGTTTTTCAGGGTGAACCATCACCGTGAACAGGCTATTAGTGTAATCGGTCACAGTCTCATAGGTGCTCTTGCAGTGAGCATTGATGACAAGATCGAGATGATCACCCTGATCATCAGTATTCTCAATCTTATACCAAGTCCCGCCCCATGTCTGATCCAATTCCACAAGGTGACACCATTTCTTCGTCGACTTGTGCACCACATAAATCCGAACGAGAGACCAGTCTCCGGCCGGTCCGTAGTATCCCTTGTACCAAATGAACACGATGAAATTCTTGGTTTCCTTGTGAATCTTACACTGTGGCAAGGTTTCTCTGTTGTAGTAGTCCTGCGCTATCTCCGGAATTTGGACCAGGTCACGAATCATCTTGACATTCATTTTCATTGCCTGCTCCTTTTTGTTTTGAAGAACTTACCTATGATTAGTCTTCCTCACCTTAAGAAAGACTCATTTTAGGTGGGGAGCGCGGGCTCCCCGATTTTGGTACTTATTTCCTTTTTTTCGCAGTTGCCGTCAATCTGGTAATCAATTCCTTAATGTCACCGCATGCTCCCGCCCAGTCCTTTCCTTTTCCCATCGGGGTGTCAACTCTTTCTGGCCTTGTATCACTTTGGAGCAAAAGGGACTTCGGACCATAGTAATTGCCGAGACATGCATCATCGAGCAAAAGCCCGATTACGTCTTTGTGGGAGTTCGAGTCAGTGACAATCGTGCAGGGCACTTTCTCACTCATCGCTTTGAGTGCGACTACCAGACCGGCGGGGATCATGTCGCCCGGTGCATAATGGTTCTTTACGTCATAATACCCGGGATTACCCAATGGAATGTTCACATCTGTCAGGATCAGGTCTGGTCTCTCATTCTCGATTGCATGGGCTTTGAGAAGTTTTTCAAAAACTTCCATCGCCGTCGAGAAGAAAATCAGCTCGTGATCTTTTCCCAGCTGCATCTTTGCGGACTCGATGCTCGCCGGCTCATCCTCAACGATAAAAATCTTCAGTGCATCTCTCTTTTTTTTCATCTTTTTCTCCTTTTGTTGTAAAGAACTTAACCTACTTTTGAATCTTCTTCTCTTTGAAAAAGACTCAATTTAGGCGGGGAATAAGTTTTGAGCTTACTCCCCTAGTAGTTTACTTCCGGACTGCGAGGAATCGATCACTCACACCCCAATAATCGCCATACCCCTCACGCCAAGAAGGTGTGATGCCGAGACAGCGCTTATGCTCATGACAGAACAGAATCGGACAATAATTAGATGTGCCGCCGTAGAAACCAGAAGGTTTAGTCGTCCAGATAGAATTGAGAGCGACGATCGGAAATTGCCTCTGGATATCCGGATAAGCCGAGCCAAAGGCAAGCAGGTGCTCGATTTTGGCCGATTCCAATCCAAGTTGGCGCATTCCCACATGCACTTCAGAGGTTTCACAAGCTCCCTTAACCACACCGTTTGTAATCGTGTTATGATGCGGATACACAAGAACCAATTGAACTTTTTTCTGACCCTCGCCCTCGATCTTGAAACGCTCAATGATCTTGTCTTTATCCTCATCGTACCTGCCCGCCTTAATCATATCTAATAGTGACAAGTTATAGTCCACGATGACATTGCAGTCGGTTATGTTGAAAGTCGTGTAGTAATATTCCATTCTAACTTCTTCTTCCCTGCTGTTCGTCAATTCTTTCATGGTAATCCTCCTTTTGTTTTAAAGAACTAAACCTACTTTTGACCCCCCCTCACTCTGAGAGAATCTCAATTTAGGCGGGGAGCAATGTTGTATTTGCTCCCCTTATAATCAGCTGGCCAGCAGGAATCTGACGATTCCGATGGCCTCACTGATGGTGCGGTCAATCCCATGATTGCCACGAATCACGATGTGATGGGAATGTTTGTCCCAGGCTTGCCTGGTTTTTGCTTCCAGAGCCTGCGCCTCTTCGAGTCCTTCCATACGATGCTCGTTGCCGGCCTTGCCATACTTTTCGGGTACGGCAGTGGCCAGGGACTCGAGGTGAATGACGGCTTCATAGCCTTCCAGCGTTGCGGTGGCATCCACCCCATAGCGGCGGCAAAATTCTTCGCTGCCGCCCGGAGTGTAGGCCGCGCCGTCGAGCACGCCCCGGTCGCAGATCAAGAGCTTGGCGCCCTTTTCTTCCGCGACTTGGGAGTAAGTCTGCTCCAGGGAAACCTGGAGCGTGGCGATGGCAGTCTGAAAGCTAGCCTGCCATTTTTCCGACCACTGGCAATCTTTGCCGGGGACCGGAAAGCCGCTCGAGAGCAGCATGGTTGCCGCTTCCGGAACCACCACGACCTGGCCCGCGAACTCTTCGCGAAGCGCGTTGAGGGTCGTCGACTTGCCACCACAGGGACCACCGGTCAGCACGATCTTCTTCATTATTTTTCTCCTTGTTAAGGTTTAAAGAACTTTTCTTACCTACTTTTGAATCTTCTTCCCTTTGAAAAAGACTCAATTTAGGTGGGGAATAAGTTATGAGCTTATTCCCCTGTTTTTTATTTGACGACGGCCAGGAAGCGACACCAGTCACTCCAAAGACCGCCAGTGTCACCCGAAGAGATGCCGAGCTTGCGCTCGCCACCAATGCAATACAGGCTCGGGTAATATTTATAATAACCGTAACAGATCCAGACAGAGTCGAGAGCGACGATAGGGAACTGCTCCTGTAATTCCGGAAAAGTCGTTCCGAAAGCGAGCAGGTGCTCAATCTTCGCGGGCTCCAGTCCCAGTCTGGCCAGGTACCCAAACGCTTCCATGGTGGTAACATCCTTCTTCAGGTGAACCAGCACCAATTCCGTCTCCTGCGAGCCGACTCCCTTGAGCGGAAAATGTTTGCCATTGATGTCTTCGTCGACCTCATCGAACTTGCCAGCCTTGATCATTTTGGTCAGAGTCTTGCCGTAGTCCACAACGACTTTATAAATCTTTTCCATCGTAATCTCCTTTTGTCCTATATTACAGGACTGCTAGGGTGGTGAGGTCTTAAACTTTAAAGAACGGCTTTACTTTATGTGATTCAGGTGTGAGCTAGGGACTTGTCCCCTTCTCAGCCTGATTAAGTAGTATAGCATAGATTTTGGATTTTGTCAATAGTTTCGACAAAAACTGTCGGTAGTTAAATAAGTAATTAGTCTGAAATACTGTATTTGTAATAAATTACTGGCTATTTTCAAAACAAGCCAAAATTCAAATGTTGACGGAAAAGTTGACATTTTTAGAAACGTATGCTATAATACAAATAGATAACTAATAAATAAACCTATGGAATTACAAGAACAATTACAAACACTGGGCTTAAATGAAAAAGAAGCCAAGGTTTACCTGGCTTCCCTGGAATTAGGACAAAGTTCAGTACAGGATATTGCCAGAAAATCCCATATTAAACGCTCAACAGTTTACGAGATAATAAATAACCTTATCGAACAGAACTTAATTACTATTATTCCCAAAGGGAAAAAGCGGTATTTTCTAGCGGCTGAACCGATAAAATTAACTGAATTAATTGATCAGAAACAAAAAGTTTTGGCCAAAATGATGCCGGAACTTGAAGCGCTTAGCAAAATATCCCCGACTAAACCTAAAATACGCTTTTATGAAGGGAAAGAAGGAATTAAATCTATTTATGCTGACACAATTAAAGAAGGCAAAGAAATTTTTGGCTTTGTAGCTGTTACGGAGGGTCTTCAATCTAAGATTGGAAACTACCTGACCAATTACGTCAAGCAGCGTTCAGAAAAAAAAATTATGGCTAAAGCAATCGCATCAGACTCCCCGATGGCCAGGGAATTTCAAAAAAGAGATCAGCAGGAATATCGGCAGACAAAACTTATTTCCGAAGATGATTACCCTTTTTCAATAGAAATTAATATTTATGGCAATAAAGTAGCCTTTATATCCTATAAAGAAAATGAGCTAATGGGCGTAATAATTGAATCAATGGAAATTGCTAAAACAATGAAGTCAATCCATAAATTTTTCTGGGATAAACTGAATTAAGATTCAAATCAAAAATTCAGCATTGCGTTGGGGATGCTTTTTAAAATATTCCTTTGACAAAATAATATAATTATTATAAAATCAAACCTATAACACTAAAATCTAAAACACTAAAACTCTATAATCTATGTCCAAAATTATTCTCAAAAATTTTCTCATCTTTCTTCTTATCTTTCTTGTCATTGCCGCCTTATTTTCAACTTATAATGCTACAGCCGAAAAACCTCTGGCAGTCGGAATTGATCAATTGATCACCCAAATTCAGAATGAAGAGGTCTCCCAGATCATTGTTAGAGATGCCAAACTGGAAATTACCTTAAATAACGGCAAAAAAGAAACCTCCAAAAAAGAAAGTACTGATTCTTTAAGCACTTTACTGAAAAATTATAATATTGACCCGGCCAAAATGCTTAAGGTCAAAATTGATGTCAAAGAAAATGAAGGCTTTGGCTTTTGGGCTATAACTTTATTGCCAATTTTTGTACCCTTGCTTTTAATCGGTGTTTTTATCTATATAATGATGCGTCAGGTTCAGGGCGCCAATACCAAAGCTATGTCATTTGGCCAAAGCCAGGCTCGCGAACTGCACCAAAAAGGCAAATCCAAAACTACTTTTAAAACCGTGGCCGGCTGTAAAGAAGCCAAGGAAGAATTATCAGAAGTAGTAGAATTTTTAAGAAGCCCCAAGAAATTCCTGCAAATGGGTGCCAAAATTCCTAAAGGCGTACTTTTAATGGGCGCCCCCGGAACCGGCAAAACCTTACTGGCCAAAGCAGTGGCCGGCGAAGCCAATGTGCCCTTCTTTTCTATTTCCGGCTCTGAATTTGTAGAAATGTTTGTGGGTGTAGGCGCTTCACGCGTACGCGACTTATTTAAACGCGCGAAAAAATCCGCGCCTTGCATAATTTTTATTGATGAAATCGACGCTGTCGGACGCCAGCGCGGCGCCGGCTTAGGCGGTTCCCATGATGAGCGCGAACAAACTTTAAATCAGATCCTGGTGGAAATGGATGGGATGGAAACCAAAATTAATGTCATTGTTATGGCCGCAACCAATAGGCCGGATATTCTTGACCCCGCGTTATTAAGGCCGGGACGCTTTGATCGCCGTATAGTTCTGGATATGCCGGACATTAATGACAGGGAAGAAATTTTAAAAGTCCATGCGGAAAATAAGCCTTTTAGCGCTGATGTTGATTTACGAAAGGTTGCTGAACGAACACCCGGGTTTTCGGGCGCTGATTTAGCTAATGCATTAAACGAAGGCGCTATTTTGGCTGCCAGACGCAATAAAAAATCTATTGACCAAATTGATATTTTGGAAAGCATTGAAAAAGTCTTACTGGGACCGGAAAGAAGAAGCCATATTTTAAATGATAAAGAAAAGAAAATCACGGCTTATCATGAAGCCGGCCACGCCCTGATTGCCCATGAACTGCCCAATAGTGATCCGGTGCATAAAGTTTCTATTATTTCCCGCGGCCATGCTGCCGGCTATACTTTAAAAATGCCGATAGAAGACAAGCATTTACACTCACGCTCAGAATTTATTGATGAACTGGCTGTATTTTTGGGTGGCTGGGTGGCGGAAAAAGAAACTTTTGGAGAAGTAACGACAGGCGCTTCCAATGACTTAATGCAGGCGACTAAATTGGCCAAAAGCCTGATTACCCAATATGGCATGGATGAAGACTTGGGTCCGCGCACCTTTGGCGAACGCGAAGAACTGATCTTTTTAGGCAAGGAAATACATGAACAGCGCGATTACAGCGACAAAACCGCGGAAATGATTGACCAGTCAATTACCAATCTGATTTCCCAGGCTCAAAAAACTGCAAAGAGTATTCTGACCAAACACAAGGACCAGCTGGATAAAATTGTTGAAGCCTTATTAAAGAAAGAAACGCTGGAACGCGGCGATTTTGAAGCTTTATTTAAAAAATAAAAAACATATTTAAAAGCCCTGCGTCAAATGGCGCGGGGCTTTTGTTTTCCCCAAAATTATTGTATAATAAAAGCAGTTTTAACTTAGAATTAAGCTCTCCTACGCCAAGGCTTCGGAGAGCGAGGGGTAATAATTATGTACATTTCATACAAAGACATTTTTAAGAATGCCTGGCAAATTACCGTCCAAAACCGCGCCTTGTGGATCTTTGGTATTTTTGCCTCGTTTATTTCCCTGGAAAATGTCTATGAAATTATCTTAACTCAATTTAATGAACTGAAAAATGCAGGCAGTTTTTTTAACCAGGTTCTGAATCTTTATCATACCCAATTGCAAGTCATTGACAGCAATCTTTTGATTCTCAGCCTCTTCTCTCAGAACTTAAGCGCCTATTTTTCGTTTATGATTTTCGGCGCGCTCATGATTTTGATTGTCTGGCTTGCTTTTACTTCTCAAATTTTAGTGATCAAAAGCACTGCCTTGCTATATCACGGCAAGAAAATCAATCTTTTTTCTATTTTTCAAGCAAGTGACGCGAAATTCTGGCCGGTTTTCATTATTAATCTGATTGTAAAATTAATTTTATATGCAGGCTATCTGGCGCTCAGCTTACCACTGCTATACATGTTATTAATAAACAGTGTCAACGGTATTTTCCTGGCCAATCTTTCTTTCTTCTTACTTTTTACGATCTTTGCCGTTTGTCTCAGCTTTATTTCGGCTTATGCCACCAATTTTATTGTTCTCAGAGATTATCATATTCTTGAAGCTTTTAGCGCTGCCTGGAAACTCTTTCAAAAAAATGTGGTTATCAGCTTAGAGCTGGCTTTCACCTTGTTTTTTCTTAAATTAATCAGCCTGATTCTGATCGTTTGCCTGGCCGTATTCTTTGCCATTCCCATCAGCCTGGTCTTTCTTATTACCTGGAGCAGTAAGGATCTAATTGGCATCGTAATGAGTTTAACCTTAATGCTTTTAGCTTTAAGCTTTATTTCACTTTTCATCAACGCTATCTTCAATGTATTTTATTTATCCAGCTGGACCATTACTTTTATCAAATTAACCGAGGAAACATTATTGGGCAGAATTTTTGCCTATATACGAGACTTCCCGCAATCCCTTAATGCCTTGGCCAAACGCTGGAATATAAAAATCGACAAGAAGGAAGCTAAGAAAGTCGCTGGCAAATTAGCCAAGCAAACAGAAGCCGAAGTCAAAGTACTGGCTAAAAATATTGCGGAAAAATATAAACAATATAAGCCGATCGCCCAAAAACAAAGTAAAATTATGGTTAAGGAAATCCAAGCCGCCTATATTAAATATGAACCGCGTTTTGAGAAAGAGGCCAAAAAAATAGTACTGCAATTGAAAAAAAAGCTTAAAAATCCAAAACCAGCCGAAAAAATAGACAGAAAAAAGTCAGGCAAAATAACTAAAAAAAAACTAAAAAATAATCATACTTAATTTAGTATGGCGGATATTGATGACGACCAAAATGTCAAAGGGCTGTCTGATTTAATCAAAGAAAGCAAAGGGAAAAAAATTAAACCAGTCATCTCCGAGCAAAAAGTCGCGGAAAAATTTTCCGATAAAATGGAAACCATAAAGGTTAAAGAGCTTGAGGAAGTTGCCCAACAGCAAGCTCCTGGGTTAGGCTTTCCCTATATTAACCTGGTTGGCTTTCCCATTAACAGTGACACTATTAATAGTATCCCGCAAGAAATAGCCAAAGAACAAAAAGTCCTTTGCTTTTTTAAATCCGACAAAGACGTTCGGCTTGCTTCACCGGTTCCCAATAATCCAAAACTGACTGAAATATTGAAAGGCTTAGCTACAGAAACAATCAGCGGTCACGGCGAAATTTATCTGGTTTCCGAAAATAGTTTTAATTATGCTTTTAAATTTTATGAAAAATTTCCGCCGCCCCGAGAATTTGTGGCTGGGATAAAAATAACCGGCGAGGAGCTGGATAAGCTGAAAAATGAGATTAAAAACTTTGGAATATTAAATGCCAAACTGAACGAAGAGAAGAATATGACCAGTATCTTCAAGATGATTTTGGCCGGCGCCATGCAAGCCGGGTCTTCTGATATCCATATTGAAGCCGAAGAGGAAAAAATTATTTTAAGATTCAGAGTTGACGGAGTTTTACATATTGTCTCCACTTTATCCAAGAAAATCTGGGAACGGCTTGATTCCAGGTTAAAAAATATTGCCGGTTTGAAAATAAATATTACAGAAAAACCCCAAGACGGCCGCATTACCATCTATCTGGCCAAGGGTGAAAAGATGGAAGTGCGCGTTTCCACGTTGCCTACAGCTTTTGGTGAAAGCATTGTGATGCGCTTATTAAAATCAAATATTTCCAGCTTGAAATTTGAAGATTTGGGTATCAGGGGCAAAGCTTATGAAGATTTAAAGCGACAAGTCGAGCGGCCGACCGGTATGATTATAACTACCGGACCAACCGGTTCCGGTAAAACCACTTCTTTATATGCTATTTTATACAAACTGAATAACCCGGAAACAAAAATTATTACTTTAGAAGATCCGATCGAGTATAAACTCGAAGGCATTGCTCAAAGCCAGATTGACCATTCAGCCGGTTATTCTTTTGCCGATGGTCTGCGCTCGATATTAAGGCAAGACCCTGACATTATCATGGTCGGCGAATTGCGCGACCTGGAAACAGTGGAAGTCTCAATTCAGGCAGCCTTAACCGGCCATCAGGTTTTATCAACTTTGCATACCAATGATGCGGCCGGCGCCATCCCCAGATTTTTATCCATGGGCGCCAAGCCGTTTCTTTTGGCTCCTGCTTTAAACGCCGTTATTGGCCAGCGGTTAGTCAGAAAAATCCATGATAAATGTAAAATTGAAATGGAATTAGGACCGGAAAAAATGGAACGCGTCAAACAAGCACTGGCTAAATTGCCGGCTGATTCAGGGTATAATATTGATTTGAATAAAATGAAATTCTACCGCGGCCAGGGCTGTGATGAATGCAACCATATTGGTTTAAAGGGAAGATTGGGCATCTATGAAATATTTACATTAAATCCCCAAATAGAAGCGGAAATTCTTTCAGGCAAAGCTTCAGAATATAAAATTGCGGAACTGGCTCATGACAGTGGCATGATTTCCATGGTACAGGACGGTATTTTAAAAGCTTTAGACGGTATAACCAGCATTGATGAAGTCTTTAGGGTTACCGAATAGCTAGCCTCGGATTTGACAAGCTTTGAAGCGGGTGATAAGGTATTAAATCCTGGCAAGGGTATTAAATAGGAGTTCTACGAGGAGGGTTACAAAATGGGGGAACCAAAGACAATCAGACGGCTAAGGACAGTAGTCCCAGAAGACGATTTACGCGGCAAAAGGATGCAAAAAATATTGGATGACCACCGCGAAGATCCTTTGATGCCCATGGGGGAACTGATGATTGCCTCTCTTAATCGGGCCAGAGAAGCTGATAAGCAAAAAACTAAAAAATAGGCCAAACAAAATCGCCCCAACACTTAATGTGCGGGGCGATTATTTATTATATTTTACTTTTTAAAATTTTCGTAAAAATTGCTGACTTTGGCCAACATCTCTTTAGCTTTAGCCAATTTGGCGGGTTCGATTCCCAGAGCCGCCTTATCAACAAAATCTCTTAAAGCCCCCTGCAAAGCAAAGACTTGTTTTTCAATTTCTAATCGTATTTTTACTTTCAAATCCTTTTCCGCTTCCGTCAGATCGGTTTTATTTTTACTCGCCATAATGGCCGTGGCCATTTTTTCAATACTGCCATTATTTATAAAAAGTTGGATTCTGGGCATTACTTGCCCCCTCAAATCATCATCGGGGATATATTTAAATTCAGAATCTATATCATATTCATGGCCTTCACGCGGAAAACCCGCAACTTCAAATTTTCCGGCTCTGATCGCAGCAATAAAATTATCCGCCAAATTCTTAGCCGCACTATCACTTAAGGCATTATTTACACTTATTGCTAAGCCAAGATTTGTTTCATTTTCATCCGGTACGCTTAAAACAAAATCTGCCTTTTGCTTCAATTGATCATAACGACATAAGGGTGTTATCTGCACCCCTTTTTCAGCCTCGGCGCTGGACTTTTCAAAAAGATACATTAATTCAACTGCGGCCATTAATTTTTCTTGGTATTCAAATTGTCTTGCCTGATAGCGTTTTTCTTCAACAGCCAAAGCCAATTGTTCGTCCTTATCCATTTCCTTAATGCTAAAATGTTCTATAGCCACTTGTTTTTGATTTTCCACTGCAATTTTTCGCCATTCAGCTTGTATTTTAGCCAAAGCAGCCACCATTGGATTATTACCCTCTGTATCCAAGATGCCTTTTTTAAATTCTATTTGGGAAATTGCCTTATCTTCAAATGTTTGTTTAGCCATAAATTTGTAAATTTATTTACTTATATTCTAATTTTAGCATGTTTTAGCCAAAAAGTCAAGCGGAAATTTTAAATTCTCTAGCATTACCTCTGATTATTATCTTTATCCAAACAACTTTTTTAAAATTTTTCAAATAGGATTTGATCTTATCAGCCCACTCAATAATGACCAATGATTCTTTTTTATTTAAATATTCTTCAATGCCCAGATAGAATAATTCCTGCGGATCATCCAGCCGGTAGCAATCCACGTGAATAAAGTGCTTTGGGCTCGGGGCTTTGAGCCTAGGGCTAGTATTATATATTTTCATTAGAACAAAAGTCGGACTCGTTACTTTTTCCTTAACTTTAAACGCTTTGGCCAAATACTGAGTCAGAGTTGTCTTCCCTGCGCCTAAGTCACCCTCTAAAGCGATTATCTCGCCACCTTTAAGCGACTTGGCCAGCTTTATGGCAAATTTTTGAGTATCTTTTTCTGTTTTAAGGATTATTTGTTTCATAATGCTAAAAATTTATAAGCGAAAGCATCTGTTTTTGTGTCATGGTGAGCCCTTCGGCTTAGCTCAGGGCAAGCTTGTAAGAGTTTACGGTGAGCAAGGTCGAACCGAACCATACACCGACGGCGTCACCCGTTCGACTATGCTCAGGGTGACAAAAACAGATGTTTCCCATTTTTACATTAGATATTAAGGTTCGGATCCACCTTCACATTGCGCCAAGATTCGCTAAACCTATTCAGACCATGTTGAGCCTCAAAATAAGCTGCTACTGCTACCATTAAAGCATTGTCAGTGGTCAAATGCAAGTCGGGCTGGAAAAATTTTACCTGAGGCAATTTGGCTGCGGCTTGCGCTGATAATTGTTTCCTTAGTTCCTTATTGGCAGCTACACCACCGCCGAGTAATAAAGATTTGACTTCATACTTTTCCGCTGCTCTTAAAGTCTTGGCTACCAAGACATCAATACTCGCCTGCTGAAATGCTGCGCACATATTGCGAATGGCTTTTTCATCCTGGAATCGGACTTTTTCCCATTCATTTCTGACCGCAGTTTTTAATCCGGAAAAACTAAAATCAAAATCCTTGGAATAAATCATGGGGCGCGGTAATTTATAAAAATCCTTATCTGCATTGGCCGCATGTTTGGAAATAATGGGTCCGCCAGGATAACCCAGGCCCATGATTTTAGCAGCCTTATCAAAAGCTTCACCAACTGCATCGTCACGGGTTGAACCAATAGTCTTAAAATTATTCGGATCATTAAGTAAAACCAAAGAAGTATGACCGCCTGAAACCACCAAACATAAAGCCGGATATTTAATATCTTCCAATTCACCCTGATCACCCTTTAAATAATTAGCCAGAATATGAGCCTTAACATGATTAACCGGAATTAATGGCTTATTCCAGACCATGGCCAAAGTCTTGGCTGTTTCCACCCCGACAATTAATGAAGTAATTAAACCGGGACCATAAACTACTCCGATAGCATCTATATCCTCCTGTTTAATCTTTGCCTGCTTCATAGCCTTATCTAAAATAGGCAGCATATTTTCCAAATGCTTGCGTGCTGCTACTTCAGGCACGACTCCTCCATATTTTTTATGGATATTAATCTGCGAAGCAACAAAATTTGCCAGAACTTTAAACTTCTGGTTAATAATTTCTAATATAGCCACCGCGGTTTCGTCGCAGGACGATTCAATAGATAAAATTATCATAATTTAATTAGTAATCACTTATTAACTCGGGGTAATTAGTAAAGATATATTTATAATTTATCGCATCGGGAATTTGATGCTTCATCGGGTTTTCAGAAATATATCGTATATGTTCGTCAAAGTCCCGTTGATTACGAATATAGTGGTCGCGATATGACTTCTGCCAATGGAATTTAGAAAATTGAGTTTGATTTAATTCGTATTTGGTAATAAATTGTTGGCGCAATTCAATCTTTCTCAGGGTAAACGCCTCAATTTCATTTTGTAAACCCTTATATATATCCCCTAGACGAAGAAGCGATTGGCCAATCGCTTCTTCGTCTAGGGCGGTGTAACCCAAAATGAAATTAATATTACGAGTAAAATGTCTTTTTAAAAATTGCATTATTTTGGATAAATCCCTTGATTCATTTGGAAAAAACATCAAATGAAAATGGTCTAACAATATTACAAAAGCAAAAAGATCCAGATTTTTCATTTTCTTAACCAACCGTAATTCCTCAATAAACAATTCGCAAAAAATCGGTTCTTTAAAATATTCAACCAGATTATTGGCAACCGAGATAACAAAATATGTCGCGCCATCAAAAAATATTCTTTTTTGAGCCCCCTTGTGTAACATAAAAATGTATCTAAATAATACCTTTAAAATTCGCAAAAATCAAGGGTAACATTATCAAAAGAAAAAACCGCCCTTACCAGGTAAAAGCGGTTTGTATAAATAATTTCAGTCAAAGGAATTCTCAATCTTGTGCGTATTACCGCATTTTTGACATTTGAAAACAGTAACATCAAAGCCGGCAACGGGACCGCGTTCTGCCTGTTCCTCATGCGTACCCATGTTTTTCATTTTACCCAGGCACTTTTCGCAGTATTTAGATTTTTTCAGCTCAACTTTTCTTGCCAGCTTGATTCTGACCTGAAAAGAATCGCTATGCATGTCTTTTATGACATCCTTGCGTTCTACAACCTTGAAATCGCCTTCTCGGACTCTTACCGTTAATGCGGTTATCTTAGCCATCGCAATCCCTCCTTTTGTTGTTAAGGCTGGTAATTAATCTGTCATACAAGTTAATCATAGTAATATTTGAAAGTCAAGATAAAAAAGCCTCGCGCATTTTTTGCGCAAGGCTAGCAAGGCTTTAATCATTCCTGCATTTATCAAAGTAGATGAAGATCGAAAGCGTTAACGGCCAGCAAGCTGCCCATTTCAGACAGTCTTGTTGTGAACTGCGATACCACCGCGGCTCCAATTCATGGCAGCGGCGATAAATTAACACAGTTACCGTTAAATAAGTTAAAAAGACCAGCGCGGCAAAATGGAGCATAGTATCCTCCTCTTTTTTAATCATCAATAGTCAAACGACAATCATCAAACAAATTCAAAATTCTAACAACTAAATTAAAAATTGAGATTTAGTAATTAGATATTGTTTGATGATTGGTTATTATTAAATCATATATAATGTAACTAGTCAAGACTTTACTAAATGATTTAGGTAATATAGTATATGGTCAAGGAGGAAAACATGAGCAAACTACTGATTATGATTGCCAGCAAAAACGATGAAGTGTTTTTACAGCCAGGTATAAAATTCCTAAAGGAACAAGGCATTGATCATGAAATCCATAACAGTTCCACCCACCGAGATCCAAGTGGCACGAATGCCATGATAGTGGGCGCTCTCACAAAAATGACCTGCAAAGTGATTATTGCCGGCGCAGCCACAGCAACCGGCTTACCCGGAGTTATAGCAGGTTACCTGCTGAAGACGAACATCCCCGTTTTTGGCGTCAGATTTTCCAAGGAACCCGGACCAAACATTATTGAGGATGCGACTTTCAATTTATCCTCAATGCCCAGCGGTGTACCGCTTGCCTACACCGGCTTCAATGAAAAAGGCTTTCTTCATGCCTGCATACTCGCAGCCAGGATTATCAAGGGTTAAACATTTTACAACAAAAAAGGACTTACTACGGTAATGTCCTTTTTCTTATTTTTACTCTTGACTTAGTCAAGTTTTTACCCTATACTAAAAACATAATCCCTTACGGGATTTTTAGTTTAAATTGAATCTTTCTACAACTTTTGACTTTTCACTTTAAACTTTTAACTTGCTTTGCCGCCATCGTCTAGTGGTTAGGACACTAGGTTTTCATCCTAGTAACAGGGGTCCGATTCCCCTTGGCGGTACAAGAAAAAAAACTCTGTCCTGTTAGGAATCAGAGTTTTTTGTTTGTTTAGCATGGCCGTGGAATGCCAAAGTCAGCAGGATTAACTCCTTTTATTTTCTCCCTAATAATTAGGGGGTTAATTTTGTGGAGTTGGGATACAACCTTTTTGGCGATGCGAAAATTATCCTTGGCTTCTCTGGGAAGGGCAGTGAAAAATGGACTAAAGTCTTTTGGCATACTCCTCATGCTCAGGGTGATTTGCTCTAAAATTTCAGCTAACATCTCCCGCCAAAGCATATATTCCTGCCTAGTGAAAATATCTTGCATAAGCGAAGAACATATGAATGTTGTGCAGGCCAATCGTCGCTCTTTGGTCTTCTCGCAGGACAACTCATAAACCTTTGAACAATGGCCGCAACAATGGCCATGGCATGTTAGCGCACAAAACTCCCTGATACCTGAATCGATCATAAACTGGTCAAATAACTGCAAAGTTTCTTCGTAGGTTAACATCCTTTTTCCTCCGTTATCTCAAAATTGAAGTGCGAAATTATGTCATAATATATCACAAATAATTGAACTTGTCAACCTGTTAACAAATATATATTACTTATTACAAAAAGTTGCCTGCAAAAAATAAAAAACTCTGTTCCATTTAGGCAACAGAGTTTTTAGTTTGAAAAATAAAAGAGGTCAATACAATTATCCAGATCATGGATTAAAACCAGTTTTTTGGCCAATTCAGGATCAATCCATTGAAATCCCTTGTGCTCCTTTGGGGTAATCTTTACTTCGGGGCGTTCTTTCAAAAGGCAGAAATAAATATGATAGACAAAATCTACCCCGTCATTTCTGACAAAAATAGTCTGGAAAAAAATGATATCATCTAACGGGATAGCTAAGCCGGTCTCTTCAAAAATTTCACGCTTCATTGCCAAATGATTAGACTGGTCAGCATCATCTACTTTACCAGAGGGTAATCCCCAGGTATTCCCTGATTTTTTATGACCCTGCCTTAAAAGCAGCAAAATTTCTCCCTGGCATTGCAGGAAACAGCCGACTGCCTCAAACACAGGATTAAAATCCGCGGGCCTTTCTTCAAAGATCAAATTTATCTCCTCCTTTTTTAATACCTTATCACTATCTCATTGCTGAGTCAAAATTATAATCGTATTACGTTTTTCGGCATCGTTGAGCGTTACGTTTTACGTATTACGCTAAACGATACGGGAATCGATACCGTTTAACGATTAACGATCTCTATACCCATAAAATACCTGATTTTCCTAGCATTTTATACGATTTCCACAAAACCCCTTGACAACTTTTTGAGGGTATGATACATTGTGTATATAAGACACTAAGTTATCCACACCCCTATGAAACCACATCCAGCCAAACAGAATATCAAAGTCGCGGTAGACAATTGTATTTTTACTATTATTGATAATGAACTTTATGTCTTGCTCATTCAAATGAAAAAAAGACCCTATCAGGGCATGTGGGCTTTACCGGGCGGACTGGTAAACCAACCGGAAAACCTGGACAAGGCGGCTCTCAGAATCTTAAAGGATGAAACGAATGTCACTGATGTTTATCTGGAACAGCTTTATACTTTCGGTAAAACCAAACGCGATGTCTTTGGCCGGGTTATTTCCATTGCCTACTTTGCCTTAATCCCCTCTGCCAATCAGCAGCTGAAAACTCTGGCAAAATACCAGTCAGTCCAATGGTGGAAATATGTCGATTTACCCAAACTGGCTTATGATCATAATGATATTGTTAAATATGCCAAACAACGCCTGGAATGGAAAATAGAATATACCAATGTTGTCTGGTCGCTTTTACCGGAAAAATTCACTTTAAACCAATTGCAAAAAACCTATGAGGCAATTTTGGGCAAGGAAATTGATAAACGCAATTTTCAGAAAAAGATTTTTGCTTTGAAATTAATCCAGCCTTTAGGCCAAAAAGCCATGTATGGCGCCCATCGTCCGGCCGAACTGTATAAATTCAGAAGCAGAAAGCCGAAAATAGTTCAGATTCTCTAGTCCTTTGTTCTTACTTTTTTTTAACTTGACTTAGTGTAAAAAATACACTTAAATATAAATTAACTAACCTAACCAACAAATCTATGACAAACATTATCCTAAACTTCTTTAACATCAACAACACCTTTTTCACTCTTTGGGAATATCCCATGAGCTATCTGGAATTCTTCGGTACCTTACTCAACATTCTCTCAGTCTACTTGGTCGCCAAGAAAAATATCTGGTCTTGGCCAATCGGCATCGTCGCCACTATCCTTTTCGGGGTTCTTTTTTACCAAATTCAACTTTACTCTGACTTCTTTGAACAAATATATTTCTTAGTTACCGGCTTTATGGGCTGGTGGCTCTGGCAAAAAATGACCAGCAAAAACAAACAGGAAAATAAAGAAAAAATGGACCTTAAATTTAACAGCCGTAAACTAAACTTAATCTTACTAGCAGGAATTGTGGTAGGTACAGGAGTTCTCGGTTATTTAATGAGCAATATTCACCTTTATTTCCCCGCCTTATTCCCCATCGCCGCTACCTTTGCCTATCTTGATGCCTTCACCACTGTCATGAGCTTTGTTGCCAATATGTTACTGGCCTATAAGCGCATTGAAAACTGGATGCTTTGGATCACTGTCGATGTTATCGGTATCTGGCTATATTATGCCAAGGGCGTCAGATTTGTTTCTCTGCTTTATGTTATTTTCCTGGTTATCGCTACAAGCGGCTTAATCATCTGGATAAGAGATTATAAAAAAGCTAACAAACTAAATCAAACATATGAAAAACGGAATTATAATCGGGAAATTTTACCCGTTACATAACGGACATTTGGCCTTAATCAATTTTGGCCTTAATCAAGTGGATGAACTGACAGTAATTGTCTGTGATAAAGAAGGCCAAAGTATTCCTGCCAAAGTCAGAGCCGACTGGATTAAAGAGCTGGCACCAAAAGCAAAAGTAATGATTGTGCCAGATATTGGCCAAGACGATGATTCTCAGGTTTGGGCAGACTATACCTTACAAGTCCTGGGCTATAAACCTGACTGCGTCATTACTTCAGAAACATACGGCAATACCTGGGCTAACTGTTTAAAAACTGAACATATCATGTTTGACCAAGCCAGAAAAATCGTTCCCATCTGTGCCACCAAAATTCGAGAAAATCCTTTGGCCAATTGGGAATATTTACCTCCTCCTGTTCGCGCCTACTTTGCCAAAAGAATCTGCATTATTGGCGCCGAATCAACCGGCACCACCACCCTAGCTAAAGACTTGGCCAAATATTATCAGACCACCTGGGTACCGGAATACGGACGTTATTATTCAGAAGCCAAACTCAATAGCCTCGACAGCAACAATTGGCGCACTGAAGAATTTACCCATATAGCTGAAAAACAGAATCAGACCGAGGATGAATTGGCCAAAACCTGCAATAAGATCCTAATCTGCGATACTGATTCCTTTGCCACAGCGCTTTGGCATGAAAGATACATGGCTACTTTGTCTGAACAAGTTGAAAAATTGTTTAGCAACAGAAAAATGGATTATTACCTGGTAACTAATGATGACATACCTTTTGTTCAAGACGGCACCAGAGACGGCGAACATATTCGCCATCAAATGCATCTTCGCTTTATCGAAGAACTTAAAAAAAGAAATAAAAAATTTGCCGTAATTTCTGGCAGTAAAGAAGAGAGGTTAACTAAAGCCGTTGAAATCTGCAACCAAATCCTGGGGGGACAGAATATATTCGCCAATGTTTATTTACAAACCAACAACATAACCATTAATAATAACGCTTATGTAAAATGAAAACCCTTCTTCTCAGAAGCTGCGGTTATGGGACGCGGCTTCTGCGCTAGGATGATTTTTAAACCCGACTTAAGCAGATTGCTGTTTTAAGCGGGTAAAGGATTGATCTTTGAAACAATGTCTATAGGGCTTCATTTCAACAACCCAAACAATAGGAGGAAAGAAAGATGCGAATCGACGAGTACGCGAAACTGGTAAAGTCTGGACAGACCACAAAAAAACCCGTCACCGGAATCTGCGGCCGAATAATCCGCGGCCAAAAACCGTCAGATTTTGCCAGCCTGACTGACGATCCTGAAAGAAAGATCGTCATGCTGGTGGATCCTGACGGCCTGGCCAAATTGCTCGGCAAAAGCGGATACGACATGCTCATTGAAGTCGGCTACCAGCCTGACTACCTCGAGCATAAAGTTAAAGAAGGCAACCAGTTCAAACTGGCGGTCTTCCCCGAAGGCGGAGCGGCCCAGCTCGCGACCTGGGACAATATCTTTGCCATGGTCAGTCAGGTCTATCCTGACATAACCTTCAGCAGCCCCATCAAAAACGGGCTGAAGAGCAAAAGCTTTGCCCAGATCGAAAAACTGGCCGGCTTCAAATTCCTCGACGCGGAAAAAGCCGGGAAAAATGATTCCCGCTTCATGACCTACAAGAGATTTCTGAAATCCGACCAGACCCTGGCCGACTTCCGAGCCTTCCTGTACTTCACCATCCATTTGCGTGAACTGTACAGTGGCGACGGCTGGACCTATGACGACAAGGGCAATCGCGGAGTGAAAGAATACATCATCCCCAATCTGCCCATTGCCGACCTCGGTCCCAGCGAGCTGATCGATATTGATATCCAACTTCCTTCAACCACCAGCCCTGCCCCCAAAGCAGGCCAAGACAGGAGAACGACAATGAAGAACCTGAAAATCCATCTGCTCATCATCGACCCACAAAACGATTTCATGGACATCGACGGCGCAGCCCTGCCCGTTACCGGCGCCAAGGATGACATGGTCAAACTGGCCGGCTTAATCAATCGCGTCGGGCGAAAGCTGGCTGACATCCATGTCACTTTGGACAGCCACAGGCTGATCGACATCGCGCATCCTCTCTGGTGGGTTGACCAAAACGGCAACAATCCGGCCCCCTTCACCATCATCAACGTTGATGACGTGGCCAATCGCATCTGGGTTCCCCGCAATCCCAAATTCTACGACCGCTGTCTGGCCTATGTTCGGGAGCTCAAACGCAAGGACAAGAACGTCCTCTGCGTCTGGCCCCCGCACTGCCTGATCGGAACCCCCGGAGGCAATGTTTATCCCGAACTGAACGATGCCTTGCGTCTCTGGGAAGCCAAGGAATACGCTGATGTCGACTTCGTGACCAAGGGCTCCAATCCCTGGACCGAACACTACGGCGCCATGGAAGCTGAAGTCCCGGATCCCGAAGATCCCAGTACTCAGCTCAACACCAACTTCCTCAATATGCTGGAAACGGCCGACATCGTCGCCATTGCCGGCGAGGCACTGAGCCACTGCGTCAAATCCACCGTGACCCAGATCGCCGACAACATCGGCGAAGAGCACATCAAGAAATTCCAGATCCTGACCGACTGCACCAGCCCTGTTGGCGCAGTTCCCGGCGGCCCTGATTTCCCCGCCATTGCCCAGCAATGGTTGCGTGAAATTGAAAAGCGCGGCATGACCCTGACCACATCCGACGACTTCTTGCGGTGAATTACTGCAAAGTCGCCAACTAGTCATAAAGTCACCCCTCGGGTTACCCCGCTATGCGGGGTAACCCGGGTAACTATCATTTCCCAACCGAAAAGGAGAAAACCATGCCACGTCTTGATGATATGGAAGAATCCAAAATCCCCGGCATGCAGGGATTCAACTTCTCTGGCATTCGGACCGAAAATCTGGGTGCCACCGAATACACCCTGGTCACGATCGCAGTGGACGAAACCGGATCGGTTTGCGGATTTGAAAACGAGCTGCGCAACTCGCTGATCGCCGCGGTCGAGGCTTGCAAAAAGTCTCCCCACTCCGACAACCTGCTCCTGCGCGTGATCAAATTTTCCACCTGCTACAAAAACGGGGTGGAAGAAATTCACGGCTTCAAGCCGCTCGCGGAAATCGACCCCCAGGCCTATCCGAACTTCACGCCCGGCGGCTGCACCCCGCTTTTCGACGCCTGCTTCTCCAGTGTCGCTGCCATCAATATCTACGCCAAGAAATTGATGGACGATGATTTCCTGACCAACGGCATTGTCTTTGTCATCACCGACGGCTGCGATAACGATTCGCAGTCCACGCCGGCCATGATCAAAAAGGAAATCAACAAGGCCGTCAAAGGCGAAACCATCGAATCCCTGATCACCATTCTCGTCGGCATCAATGTCGCGGGCTGCACCCGTGAACTGGATGACTTCCGCGCCAATGCCGGCATCGATCAGTTCATTGACGCGGGCCAGGCCACCAAAGGCAAACTCGCCAAGCTGGCAGATTTCGTTTCTCAATCGGTCTCCAGCCAGTCCCAAGCTCTGGGCACCGGCGGACCGAGCCAGAAAATTTCTGCCACGATCTAACAGACATGGGAGATAATGGAGCAATCTGTTATCTCCCTATTTTTTTCCCCGCGTGGCGGGGAAAATCAGAAAGGCAGGTGAGATTCATGATCCAACTACAGACTGATCACTACTTTCACATCGGCAAGGCGCATTTAACCAGCGGCAAACCCTGTCAGGATTATGCAATCTCACAGATTATAAATGATGCCGCTCTGGCGATCATTTGTGACGGTTGCTCTTCGGGCGGACAAACCGATGTCGGTGCCAGGCTTTTAGCCTTAACCACCCAGGCCGCCCTGCATAATCACTGGCTGACCTTTGGCCAAATCGAAGCCGAAAAAACCAGCGCTGAAATCAGGCTCAACCAAAAAATAAAATTGGCCGCTGCTTGTCAGCTACTTGGCCTACAACCTAACGATTTACTGGCAACTTGTCTTTACGCCTACCTTGGTCAGCAAAGTGGCATTGTCCACATTCAGGGAGACGGAGTTGTGGCTTTCAAGTTCAAAGATCAGCGCATTCTGATGCACCGCTTTGAATGGCAGGACAATCGTCCCTATTACCCGGCCTATGCTGAAAATCGTTTGGCTGATTTTGTCGCCGCCCATGGCAATGATCTGCAGGCTTTACGCCTGAAATCAGAATCCTGGGAAGTCACGGCCGACAACCAGCAGAAACTGTTACAAACCAGCGATTACACCTTAAGCCAGGGATTACAGGGACTGATCATCAACCTGGATCAAAACCTGCTCAACCAAGGCCTGGAATTCATTGCAGTCTTTTCAGACGGCGTCACTCAAATTGATAACGTCAGCTGGCAGGACGCAGTCATTGAATTTCTCGGCTTCAAAAATACCAAGGGTGAATTTGCCAAACGCAGAATGATCCGCGGTATTCAGGAAATGATCAGAGACAACAAGGGTCCGTTGGATGATATTGCCTATGCCGTCATTCGGCTTAACCCAGACCAAAAGGAGGTGTGACCATGCCAGCCAAATGTGGCAACATCGACATTGTTTTGGAAAAACGCGGAGCTTTGACTCTGCGACCGGCTGATCACGTTGCCACAGGAGGAGAAGGCTCGATCTATCGGGCCAAAAACACCATCATTAAATTGTACACTGACCCGGGAAAAATGAATCACGATGGCATGGCGGAAAAAATCAGACTTTTATCCGCCATCAAACATCCATTCATTGTTTCACCCAGCGGGTTGGTGACAACTAATGCCGGCGCTCCTGTTGGCTACTACATGCCTTTTGCCGAAGGCGAACCCTTGCCCCGAGTTTTTACCAACGACTGGCGCAAGCGTGAAAATTTCACTGACCAGCTGGCTTCGACTTTAGTTGACGCCATGCGGCAAACAGTGGAATTCGCCCACGCCAATCACGCACTTTTAGTCGACGCCAATGAAATGAACTGGCTGGTGTCCTTAGCCAAACCCAATCAAGCCGAACCCCGAGTCATTGACGTTGATTCCTGGCAAATCGGACGCTACCCGGCCAAAGTCATCATGCTTTCCATCCGCGACTGGCTCAGTCCGAAGTTCAGTGAACTGACTGACTGGTTCAGCTGGGGCATTGTTACCTTTCAGATCTATAGCGGCATCCATCCCTACAAGGGTACTTTGCCCGGTTACAAACCCAACCAGATGACAGACCGCATGAAAGCCAAAGCCTCGGTATTTTCACCCGGCATTCAGCTGAACAAGGCGGTTCGAGATTTCTCAGTGATTCCCGGACCTCTGCTCGACTGGTATGTGGCAACTTTCCAGCAAGGCGAACGCACTAAACCGCCTTCACCCTTTGATACGGGCAAAGCTCAATCCCAAGTGGCGCGAGTTTTGCACGCTGTTACCACTGCAAGCGGTCTGCTGATTTTCGAAAAACTGCTCAAGCCGGTCAATGATCCTGTAATCAGAGTCTTTCCTTGCGGCGTGGTTATGCTGAATTCCGGCAAACTCTTTGATCTGCAGAAGCAATGCCAAATCAGCTGCGCCAAAACAAAAGACGCTGAAATCATCAGAAGTGAAAACGGCTGGCTGAAAGCAGAAGTGATAAACAAGCGGCTGCAATTTTCTTTCATCAATGACACCAGTCTCAACGAAGAACAGCTGAAATTTGATTTGGCTGGCGAAAAGATCTTTCGCAGCGACAACCGTTTGTTTGTCATCAATGATCAGGGTTTGACCGAAGTGATTCTGAAATTTTTTTCCAAGCCGATTCTGTCTCTGGGAAAAACCTGGGGCGTGCTGGCGAATTCTATTCGCTGGTTCGACGGCTTGGGAATTCAGAACGCTATCGGCGCCACTTACATCATTGCACCGTTCAATGACACTGCCTGCGCCGAAATCAGAGTGCCGGAACTTGATGGTTTAAAACCCGTCAGCGCCAAAGGCGGCCAGCGCTTCATAGTTGTCATTGCTTTAGACAAGCAGGGCAACTATCAAAAAGTTGAGCTGACTCTGGATCGGGAATATAAAACCTACAAGGTTTGGCAGGAAATTGTTGACAGCCCGGATTTAAATCTGACCATTTTGCCCAAAGGCGTCTGTGCCACCATCGTCCAAGATGGAGAGCTGAACATCTTTGTTCCCACCAGCAGCACTCAAAACACGGTCAAAGACAAAAACATTTCCACAGACATGTTATTGGGCAACTGGGAGAACAAAGTTGTGTATCTGCAAAACGGCGAAATCTGGTGTGTCAAAATGAAATAAACCCACGGGGGAGAAATTGTACAACGTTACAATTTCTCCCCCACTTACTTTCTTTATATAACGTTCGGAGCTAAGCTCTCGGTACCGAGAGCTTAGCTCCGGGCATTAATCGAAGATTAAAGTTAGTTCTTTAAAAATAAAATATAAACTTATACCCCACTTTAGTGGGCGCCGTCCACAAAAATCGTGCTTATTGGGCGCCTGCTAAAGCAGGGTATAAGTGATACTTCTAAATTTCTAAAAGGAGGTACTAGCCATGAACGACCGAATCGCGGAACTCACGAGAACCATTGACGACTCTGATACCAAACTTAAACGAGCTCGGGAAGAATTATCCCGAATTCGCAGTAGCTGCCTACACCAATGGGGACCGGTCAGGGATTGCTCTGAATATAAACCGGCCTATGATATTCCCGGTGATCCTCCCGGCACCATGGGCGTGGACTGGCGGCCCGGCTGCCATGTTCCTGCCCAAACCATTGAAAAATGGCAAAGAACCTGCCGGCTCTGTGGGCTGACCGAAACAACCACAGAAACTAATCAACAAGTTACCCACACCCCGAGATTTCGCTAAGATTAGGAAATAAAAATGGGACAAATTCACCTCTGGGGAAAGTCAGGTTTAGGCCAGTCTTTCCCCTTTTTAAAACCTTGACAAACCAGCTGTTATTTGATAAACTAACGAGTCGTCTTTTCTCTAAGATTAGACAAGGATAAGAAAAATTTAACTATCCTGAATCGAGCCAAAGTATAGTTGAAATTTTCTGGTCTTGACCTCGGTCGAGGCCACTGCACTTTAAACTAAGCGAAGGGAGAAATCCTATGCCAAAACAAATCATTGCGGTTGGCGGTTCAGCGGCTAATCCGCCTCACTTGGGGCACTTAGCTTTGATCCAAGCCATGTTACAATCAAAGAAGTTTTCTAAAGTCATGTGGATACCTTCGGGCATCCGCCCGGACAAACCTGACTTCATTGATCCGCAACATCGCTTGGCCATGACAGAACTGACCCTGCAATCAATCAGGGACAAAAGATTCATTTTGAATCCCAGTGATGTTTATGGCAAAAACATGCCGACAATAAAATGGATGGAAATTCTCAAAGAACAAAATCCGCAAGCGGAAATTGTCTGGTACACCGGAATTGATTCGGTTGTGCCGCAGGAAAAATTTGGCGGGCTTTGTGAAATTGAAGCGCGCTGGCTACATGGGGAAAAATTAATTAAGAATTACAAATTCCTAATTATTCCCCGCGCCGGCTATCCGCATCCATCGACTTTCGAAATTCCACTTGAGGATTATGAACTCCTGGATGTGGAATTACCTAACATTGCCAGTTCAGAAATTCGAAAACTTATCCAAGGAGGTAACAGAGATTTTGAAAAACTAGTAACGCCTGAAGTCGCCAATTACATTAAGGCTGAAAAACTTTACGGATGGAAAGGAGAAAAGCATGGACCAAGCACTGTTGAAAGTATTGACTGAGGAACAGCTGAAGCTGCAGCCGTATCAGAGTTATCGAGTCAGAACGGTTAAAGCAGGCTTGGTGATAGTTGATGAGGTCAATGGCTTCTGTACCTACGGAAAATTGTCCACGCCATTTAAAGACCCGGTAATAGGCAACCTGATCGAACGTACCAATAAACTGGCTAAGAAGTGGGGCAAAAAACCAATTCTGGCCTTTTTGGACACCCACGATCCTGACAAGCCCGAGTACCCCTACCCCGACCATTGCGTCATCGGATCCGGAGAAGAAGATCTCGTTTCCGAGCTGGAGTGGTTGGAGAGTAGTAAAAATGCCACCCTGATTCGCAAAAACTGCATCAATGGCATCATTGGCAGTTATAATTTCGAAGACTCGGGGATGAGCTATAACTTATTTCTTAACTGGGCAAATCGCTGCCAATTGAAAACCATTGTCGTGGTCGGCATCTGCACTGACATCTGCGTTCTGCAGTTTGTGCAGACTCTGCTTTCCTGCCGCAACCACGGCATGCTGCCCAAGCTGAAAGACGTCGTCGTCTACACCGAGGCCTGCGCAACCTACGATTTTCCTGAAAAGCTGGCAACCCAGCTGAAACGAACCCCGCATCCGCGCGAACTTGCTCAGCACATGGGACTTTATCTCATGCAGCAGTCCGGCGCGATCCTGGCAAAAAAAATCGTTCTGTAAAAAAACCTAAGGGTGAGTCCGATTAATTTCGGACTTACCCTTTAGAAAAATGCAAGTAACAAAAGTTGTTTTCATTTTTCTTATCTCAACAAAGTGTTGAGGTAAAATGTTTTTTACAAAAAGGAGAAAAAAGATGAAAACCCATAACTATCTCTGGCATGCTTTTGGGATGAACGGGAAAATTCTTAATTGGTGGCCTGCAGAAAAGAGCAAATTTTCAGCGCCAGAAGTTGAACTGGACATCTCTGACATTCAATCGCCACTTTTCGAAAAAAAGCTCGTCTGGAGCAGTGCCAATGCCGATTGTAATCTTGAGAAGGAAGAATACATAACTAATTTTATTCTTGAGATTTACCAGGCCTGGGGCAAATTCGGACCTTATGGCGATCTCCTGCAAATTCATTATGATCCCGACAACCATCAAGCTCATGTGGACTTCATCGGCCGCCTCGCCTGGCCCAAACCAGCCCTGGCCGCTGACCTGATTCCGATCATCCGCGATGCCAAAGGAAATCTTTTCTTCGTCGGCATTACCAGGAAGAAAGAGCCTGGCATTGGCAAGCCTGCCTTAATCGGCGGACATCTCGACATCAAGGGCTTTCATCTGGAAACCGCAGCCGAAGCCCTGATTCACGAAGCCAGAGACGAGGCCGGGATCAAGATCAAGGTAAACATGAAATCTAAACACGATTACAAAAACAAACCTTTCCTTCCTTGGATTCCAATTATTGTGAGTTTGAAACACCTTCCGAGTTTACGTAGCGAACTTCTACTCGTCGGAACATTTGAAACTTCGGACGAGGAGAACCAACCACAGCTGAAGACCAAAAGGGTCTTTCAAACCACGGCTTACACCATGATCATTGACATCCGTAATCGGACATTAACACCCAAGGATGTTACCATGTTGTTTTCCGCTGGTGATGATGCAGCTACCATCTACGTGAAACAAATCACATCGCTCAAATCGCTACCGTTTGCGATCAATCATCATCGAACCATTTATAAGGCCACTCTGGCCAAGCTGCTGAGGGAAGACAGAATCAACATCTAAACCACATGGTGATTCATCGAAGTTACAAACTGCGATGAATCACCCTTAGAAAAATGAATCTCATGTCTATGCTTCGACTATGCTCAGCATGACATGGGAAATATTTTTCTTATCTCAACTTTGTTGAGGTAAAAGTTCTTTAAAAGAAAAGGAGAAATCCCATGGATAAAATTTTTGTCGTTGCAGGAAAAATTGGTACCCTGGAATTCAATCAGGCGAAGAATGAGATTGTCAGCCAATTGCGTAAGCAAAGACGACTGACAACTCATTTGTCCAAAGCAGCAAAGATTCTGGTCCTTGGCGGCGACGGTACCATGCTCAAAGCCATCCGTCAGTATGGAGTTAATGAAATTCCATTCTGCGGCTTGAACTTCGGGCACATCGGCTTTCTGATGAACGAATATATCTTCAACACCATCAAGCAGATCACTGACAACAAGTTAAATTACATCAGCGTTCCTTTGCTTGAAGCCAAGCTTTTCGACCGGCACGATAAAAGAATCGGACTGACCTATGCGTTCAATGATATATATCTGGAACGCAGTTCCACCAATACCGCCAAAATCAGCATCAGCGTGGGCAAAGAAGTTTATTTTGATCCCCTGATCAGTGATGGCGTGATTGTAGCCAGCGCAGCCGGTTCCACCGGCTATACTGCTTCGGCCGGCGGCGTGATTGTGCCGATTGAAACCAACAGTCTGATTGTTACGGGTATTTGCCCGGCTCTTTTCCATCGCTGGAAAAGCAGCCAACTGGCACCGGACAGCAGAGTGATACTTGCTGCCAAGGAACTGGACAAGCGTCCGGTTCGGATGGTAGCTGATGGTGACGAGATCCCCAACGCGGTCAAAGCCGAGATTTACTATTCTGACAAAAAGGTCTGTCTGGCCTTTCTTGCCAGCCAAGACTTCCGCCGCAAAGTTCTGGATCTGCAGTTTCACAACCGAGTCTAAAGGAGGATAAGATGAAACCGACCAATCCCTTAGTCAATCCAATGCTGACTGATCTTTACCAGCTGACTATGGCTTATGCCTATTGGAAATCCAATCGGCACAATGTCCCGGCAGTTTTTGACCTCTTTTTCCGCAAATGTCCGTTTCAGGGCGAGTTTGCCATTTTCGCCGGACTCGAGGAAGTCCTCAAGTTTGTGGCGAATTACAAATTCACTCCTGAAAACATCGAGTATCTGAAAACCATCATGCCGGGCTGCGATCCGGAATTCTTTGACTGGCTCAGTCAGCTAGACTGTTCCGAGGTAAAAATTTACGCGATCCCCGAAGGATCCCTAGTTTTTCCCCGCGAACCGCTTATCAGGGTTGAAGGTCCGCTGGCGATTTGCCAGCTGCTGGAAACCTCGCTGCTAAATCTGGTCAACTTCGCTTCGCTCTTAACCACCAATGCTGTCCGCTTTCGGCTGGCAGCCGGTGATAAAACGACTCTCCTGGAATTCGGTTTACGCCGAGCCCAGGGGCCTGACGGCGCCTTGTCTGCATCCAAATATGCAGTCATGGGCGGGTTTGACGGCACCAGCAATGTGGAGGCCGGAGAAATTTTCGGAATGCCTGTCAAAGGCACGCATGCTCATGCGTTTGTCCAAAGCTACACCGGCCCTCAAGACTTGAAAACGCACAATCTTAAAGACAGCAAAGGCACGGAATTTAACTTCGTGAATGTTGTCCACAAATACCGCAGTGAGCTTGGCTGGACCAACACCAACATCGGAGAACTGATAGCGTTCATTGCCTATGCCCAGGCCTGGCCCAATGGATTCTTGGCTCTGGTTGACACCTATGACACCATGAATTCCGGAGTCAAAAATTTTCTCCTGGTTGCCCTGGCCTTAAACGAATTAGGCTACAAGCCAATCGGGATCAGACTTGATTCCGGCGACCTGGCCTACCTGTCCAAAAAATGCCGTGTGCTTTTTGGCGAAATCGCAAAAAAATACAACATCAAGTATTTCAAAAACTTGGCGATTACCGCTTCCAATGACATCACTGTTGATGCTTTGCAGAGTATGAAAAGCCAGGGTCATGAAATCAATGCCTTTGGCATTGGCACTCATCTGGCCACCTGCAAAGAACAGCCGGCTTTTGGCGGAGTCTTCAAGCTGGTGGAAATCGACGGCTGGCCCAGAATCA
Source organism: Candidatus Parcubacteria bacterium (assembly GCA_026395755.1). Lineage (GTDB taxonomy): Bacteria > Patescibacteriota > Patescibacteriia > CAIXNZ01 > CAIXNZ01 > JAPLYC01. The sequence continues at coordinate 36,547 of JAPLYC010000067.1, forward strand.
AAAAGAGTGAAGATGCGGTCAAGATCACGATTCCGGGCAGGAAAAATACTTACCGGCTTTATCGGCTGGAAGACGGAGCCTATCTTGATTTGCTGACCATGGCTGATGAAGAAGCTCCCCTGCACCATCAAAAAACCTTGTGTCAGCATCCGTTTGATCCCAACAAAAAAATCTGGCTTACGCCCTACGCAGTAGAGCCACTAAACCAGCTAATGTGGGACGGCCAGCTGACTAAAGATGGTGAAAAAGAATTGGCTCGGAGTCTGATGGAAAAAAGAGATCTCGTCAAATCTCAGATTGAAAGACTCCGGCCCGACTATCTGCGCTTCACCAACCCCACGCCCTACAAAGTTGCTGTCAGTCAAAAGTTGTACAACTACATTCAGCAACTGATGAAGGAAACGACCATCGTCCCCGAAGTAAAATAAACCCCCTTGGGGCGATTCCGCACTTCGGAATCGCCCCTCTACTCAAATTATTTTTACTGAACCAAAATCTAGAATCTATAATCTAAAACCTAAAATCTAACTAAAAATAATTTAGGCGGAGAAAAGTTCATTACAAAAAACAAGGAGAAAAGCATGAAAGTAGTCTATGCCGGTGAAAAATTTTCCTCGAGCTGGAAAAAAGCAATTTTTCTCGCGGGTCCAACCCCGCGGGACAAAGCAGTTCCCTCCTGGCGGCCTCAAGCGATTGCATTGTTGCAGGCCAAAGGTTATGACGGCGTTGTTTTCTTTCCCGAAAGTCCCGACGGCCTGGTCAGACCTGATTACGATGATCAGGTTGTCTGGGAAACTGACGGTCTTAACCGGGCTGATGTGATTTTATTTTGGGTTCCCCGGGATTTGCAAACCATGCCTGCCTTTACCACCAATGTGGAATTCGGCGAATGGTTCAAATCCGGAAAAATCATTTTTGGTTTTCCCAAAGACGCCGCCAATATCAGGTATCTGGAATACAAAGCAAAAAGCACCAACACGCCTTGTACCAATACCCTTGAAGCTACTGTCGACACGGTCTTATCCATGATCGGTAATGGCGCTGCCAGAGAAGGCGGAGAAACTTTTGTTCCTTTGCATATCTGGCAAACAGTGGCATTCCAGAACTGGTATCAGAACCTCAAAACAGCCGGTAACCGGCTGGATTCAGCTCGAGTCGAGTGGGTGTTCCGCGTTGGTCCCAAGAAAAACTTTGTTTTTCTCTGGGTCCTGTACGTTGATGTTTTCATCACCAAGGAAAACAGACACAAAACCAACGAAGTCATTCTGGCACGGCCGGATATCGCCACCATTCTGATGTACAAGCCGGCCGAAACTTTATTGGCGACCGAGATTGTCTTAATCAGAGAATTTCGCAGTCCGGTATCCAATTCTGACGGCTATGTCTGGGAAATTCCCGGCGGTTCATCTTTCAAACCGAAAGAAGACCCCAACAAGGTAGCAGCTCATGAAGCTCATGAAGAAACCGGGCTGGAAATTCCAGCCGAACGTTTCAAAGCAATCGATGCCAGACAACTTTGCGCCACGCTTTCAGCGCACAAGGCACATCTATTTTCAGTGGAACTGACTGCCGAAGAAATCAACTGGCTGCGCCAGGAGCAGGGAGTTGCCCACGGAGTGATTGAAGATACTGAACGCACTTACGTGGAAATCAAAACCCTGAAAGAAATTCTGGATCAGAATCTGGTTGACTGGAGCATGCTCGGCATGATCTTGTCGGTACTTACAAAATAAAACCTGGGGGTGAACCACCCGGTTCACCCCCCTCTACTCAAATTATTATTTTCAAAATCTAAAACCTAAAATCCAGAATCTAATAATAATTTAAGTAGGGAAAGTTCTTTACCAACAAAAATACCAAAAAGGAGAAAAGATCATGACCATGCCGCTTGATTTGGTTTTAGTCCGTCATGGACAGTCTGAAGGCAATGTTGTCATTTATAATTACGAAAAAAACGGCATTCCGGTTCCCCTGAATTATTATGACAAGCATACTGTCCACTGGCGCCTGACCTCTTTGGGGGTCAAACAAGCCCAAGTAACCGGACAGTGGCTAAAAGACAACAATCTGACCGATTTTAATCGTCACTATGTCTCTGATTACGTACGTGCCAAAGAAACAGCCGGACATTTGGCTTTAGCCAAGGCCGAATGGCTGGTGAATTTTTATCTGGGCGAACGTAATTGGGGAATCCTGGACCGTTTCACCGCTGAAGAAAGAGATGAAAAATTCAAAAAAGATTTTGAAGCCAAAAAAATTCATCCCTTTTACTGGACTCCCCCTCGGGGTGAGTCCATGGTTTCGCTCTGTCTGCGTCTGGAAAAAGTTCTAGACACATTACATCGCGAAAACAGCGACGGCAAAGTAATTATGGTTTGCCACGGCGAGGTAATGTGGGGCTTACGGGTACTTCTGGAAAGAATTCCAATTGACAAATATGTCAGAAGCGAAAGCTCTAAAAATCCGTTTGACCGCATCCACAACGGCCAAGTCATCCACTACTCCAGAGTCGATCCGCAAAACAGCAGAGTTTCACCTAAACTAAACTGGATGCGCTCGATCTGTCCGACTGATTTGACTCTTTCCAATAACGAGTGGCAAGAAATCGTACGTCCGAGATTTTCCAACGAACAACTGCTGCGACACGCTGAACGTTATCCTCGAATCATCGATAAATTCCCAAAATGCAGCAAGCTCAGCCCAAGGTCTGCGACTTTGACCGCCTCAAAATCGGCTTGAATTATGCCAGATGTCTGGGCGCAACTCATGCTATCCTGACTGGCAGGGCTGATCCGCTTCAGGAACCGACCGAAGAGCTGTGTAACTTACTTCAGCTCTGCCGAGAATATCTACCGCTCACGGATATGCACACCAACGGCTTACTGCTCCATCCTGAATTCAATCGAGGAGATGACCTGGCCGAGCTCAAACGAGCCGGTTTGACCATGATCACTTTTTCTCTGGCATCCTTTGATGAGCAGCAAAACTATGAACTGATGCACATCAAAAAAAGCGCCGCAGATCTCATCAAAAAAGCAGTTGACATGGAACTGATGGTGCGTTGCTCCCTGGTCGTCAATGCTCAGGGAGTCAGCGATGTAGCCGGTGTGATTGATTACTGCAGACAGGCCGGAGAACTCGGCGCTCATTCGGTCGTGATTCGCGAGGTCTGGGTGCCTGAAATCTATGGCCAATGCAACCAGGAAGTCTACAACTGGAACTTGGCCAACAAGATTGACATTAAGCCCATCCAAGCCCGTTTCATTGAAATTTGCCAAAAGAAAAATGATTTTGGTCTGTGCCAGCTTGATCCTTTGCCCTGGGGCACTCCGGTCTTTGGCATGGCCGGTGTCTTTACCAATCAGGACCACGGAGTGAACATCACCTTTGCCTGTTGCGATGAAGGCACTACCGGTACGGTCATCAAGTCCATTGTGCACAAACCCAATGGCCACGGTTACCGCAACTGGGATCACGGCGGCCACATTCTTTATTAAATCCTTTAGGACGAACCT
>JAPLYC010000049.1 GCA_026395755.1 Candidatus Parcubacteria bacterium
GGGCTGGATACCAAGAGTATTTTATCAGATAAGGGACAAAATTTGGATTTCCAGGCAGCCATCCCGAAAAATTATTTAGGCGAGATTAGCCAGGTGCCCCAGGAAAAAATTGATACCTTGTTTAATAATTTAAAATAATTAATTTTAATCCCATGCGAGATTTTGAGCCAATCTCAGAATCGAGTATGATGGGGGAGAAATAATATATGTTGAAAGTCGCTATCAACGGTTTCGGACGCATTGGCCGTTGCGTATTAAAAGCGGGTATAGATCGTAAGGCCAAATTTCAAATTGTAGCAGTTAATGACTTAACCGATACTGCAAACTTGGCATATCTTTTAAAATATGATTCTGTTTATGGTCGTTGGGATAAGCATAAAGTTACCAATACCAAGGATTCTTTAGTTGTTGATGGTAAAAAGATTTTAGTTTTTGCCGAAAAAGATCCGTCAAAATTACCGTGGGGAAAATTAGGCATTGATGTGGTAATCGAATCAACTGGATTTTTTACTGATAAAGACGGCGCCGCCTTGCATCTTAAAGCCGGTGCCAAAAAAGTGGTTATTTCCGCTCCGACCAAATCAGCTGATGTCGGCACTTATGTTATCGGTGCTAATGAGAAAAAAATGAAAAAAAGTGAGAAAATAATTTCTAATGCTTCCTGCACTACCAACTGCACAGCGCCTGTGATTGCTGTTTTAAACAATAAGTTTGGTGTCAAAAAGGCAATGCTAACAACTGTTCATGCCTATACAGCCACTCAAAAGCTGGTGGATGGGCCAGATGCCAAGGATATCACCAGAGGTAGAGCTGGCGCCATTAATTCAGCGCCGTCAACAACAGGAGCGGCAATAGCGACAACATTAACGATACCGAGCTTGAAAAATAAATTTGATGGAATTTCAATCAGAGTACCAATTGTTTGCGGATCAATTATAGATGTAACCGCGGTTTTAAAAAAGAAAGTAACAGTTGAGCAAGTTAATAAAGCATTTTTGGAAGCTGAAAAAAATCCGTTATATAAAGATATTATTGTTGTGACTAAAGATCCCTTGGTTTCTACTGACATTCTGGGAACTCCATATTCAGCAATTATTGAACCCAATTTTACTAAAGTGGTTGATGGTGATTTGGTTAAGGTTTTGGCTTGGTATGACAATGAATGGGGATATACTTGTAGACTGGTAGAAATGGTCGAAAGAATGGCCTAAGCAAGTCTAAAGTTAAAAGTCTAAAGTATAAAGTATATTTAGGAAAACAGCTTGCATTTAATTGTGGGCTGTTTTTGTTTTGGGTAAAATTTGGTATAATAATAATAAGATTTAGGATATATGATTTGGGATTTAAGGTTTTGGATTATAAATATGAATAAGAACGAGTTTCAAAAATTTGTCCAGTATTTGAAGGAAAAAAACAAAGTAATTGCCCCGCAGCATGATGTTGAGGGTTATTTGCATTTGAATGAATTAAACGAGGCTAAGGATTTATATTTAGGCATAGAACTGCCCCTGGATTCCTGGAAGTGGTTTATTTTACCGCCAAGGCAAGAAATGTTTGCGTACAAAGGTTTAAAAATAGAGGAAATTTTGCCCAAACTTAAGGATCAGATTTTTTTGGGAGTTTCTATTCTGGATATGCAAGCCTTGACCTTGCTAAATCAGATATTTGAAAAGGATACTTATTATCAGGAAATTAAAAAGAAAACCATTGTAATTGGCACCAGTTTAGTGCCTGAAGAAAATTTCTATAAATTTTTTGATAAGTTTGAGGAAAACAAGCTGGAACATCTTCAGTTTGATATCTTTTTGGCGGTACAAAAAAATGACTACATAATTTATACGGGCTCTGAAGACGGGCAGAGGCTTTTAGATGATTTCGGATATAAAGATTATTCACATATTGAATATGCCGGGCCGATCAGGGAAGAAGGCTTGGATCCGCAAATGGTGGCAATTAAAGATGCTATGCAAAATCGTCACAATCAGAAAATCTGGGATGAATTAGACAAACGCTGCATGCAATGCGGTAAATGCACCATTGCCTGTCCTGTCTGTTTTTGTTTTCGCATGTTTGACCAGTCTAATTTTGAACCCGGCACCGGCAGCCGCAATCGTTGTTGGGATTCATGTTTTTACAATGAATTTACCCAAGTTGCAGGCGCAACTCCTGAAGCGCCTAAACATCGCATGATCAATACCACGGCTCAGAAAATATATTTCTGGTACGAGCACCATTTTGTACGCACGCCCGCCACTTTTTCTTTGCCTGGCTGCGTCGGCTGCGGCAGATGCTCGAAAACATGTCCCGCAGATATTGATATATTTACGACTATTAAGGAAATTTTGAAAGTGAAAAAGTAGTTCTGTCCGGATGGATTGGTTTAATGATTAATGAATAATTTTTAATTTATAAAAAAGTTTTAA
>JAPLYC010000117.1 GCA_026395755.1 Candidatus Parcubacteria bacterium
CAATCATTTTTTATTATGACTAATCGGGAAATCGCCAGGATTTTTAAGAATATCTCCACGATTTTGGAATTGAAAAATGACAGCCGTTTTCGCGTTATTGCTTATGAGCGCGCGGCTGATGTGATTAGCAATTTAACTAAAGACTTGGATGATATTTATAAAGAAGGCGGCATTAAAACCCTGGAAGAAGTTCCGGGAGTGGGAGTGAGTATTGCGGAAAAAATTGTGGAGCTTTTGCAAACAGGAAAATTAAAAGCTTATGCGCAGCTGACTAGAGAATTCCCTGAAAAGATGTTGGTTTTAACCGAAGTTCCCGGTATCGGACCAAAAACTGCGGAAGTTTTGTATAAGAAATTAAAAATTGACAGTATTGATAAATTGGCCAGAGCCGCCAAGTCAGGCGTTATTGAGCAACTTCCTCATTTCAAGAAACAATCAGCAGCAAATATTTTGCGCGGTATTGGTCAGTTTTATACCAGAACCAAAGAAAGAAACCGCATGGTTTTAACCACTGCTGGTCCGATTGCCGAGGATATTTTGGAATTTTTGCATAAAAATAAACTGGTTAAACGTTGCGAGGCGGTTGGATCTTTACGCCGCATGAAAGAGACAATCGGCGATATTGATATAGTGGTAGCGACACAGGAACCGAAAAAAATTATTGAATATTTCAGCAAGGCAGGATTTGTTAAAAATATTTTAGCCAAAGGCGATACTAAAATTTCCATTACACATAGTTTGTATGAATTTTTGGGTATGCAGTATATTGAACCTGAATTGCGCGAGGATCGGGGAGAAATTGAGACTGCCTTAGCTTATAAATTACCAAAGATAATTGGCTATCGGGAAATTTTGGGAGATTTGCATTGTCATACCAATAAAAGCGACGGATCAAATACGATTAGTGAGTTGGCGGCCAAAGCTTTAAGTTTAAAATATAAATATTTGGGCATATCAGACCATACAGTTGGCTTGGGCGTAGCTTCCGGCTTGTCTGATAAAAAATTATTACAGCACAAAGCGGAAATTCAGAAAGTAAATAAGAAATTTAAAAGTATACGGATTTTGGCGGGAGCTGAAATTAATATTAAAGCCAATGGCCAACTGGATATTTCAGCCGCGACTATAAAAAAACTGGATTATAGTATAGGTTCAGTCCATTCGGCATTTAATCAGGATGAGGCGACGATGACCAAGAGAATTTTGGCCGGCATAAAGTCCGGTATTAAAATTTTTGGCCATCCTTCCGGCCGTTTAATCGGCCATCGCCATGGTTACGATGTTGACTGGACTGAGATTTTCAAGGCCTGCGCCAAGTATAAAGTTGCCTTGGAAATAAATTCTTTCCCTGAACGTTTGGACTTGAAGGATACTTTAATCAAAGACGCTTTGAGCTATGACTGTAAATTTTGTATTGATTCCGATGCTCATGCGTTAGAACACATGGATTTAATCAAGTACGGCATTGCCACGGCCAGGAGGGGCTGGGCAACCCGGGCTGATGTGATCAATTCTTGGGATTTGGATAAGCTGTTGAAATGGTTTAAATAGATCGTTATACGTTCAGCGGTATCGTTTGGCGTTTCGTATTTCGTCAAACGTTAAACGTAACGTTTACCGAAACCGTAAAACGAATCACGAACAAAAAGGAGGTGCGCGATGAAGAAGCTGAAGAATCGGATCATGGTGTGGACCTCTGAACAATGCACTGAAATCGGTGCGGCCTGGGAAGGAGGTTATGAGCACGGCATGCCCTTAACCCTGATTGAGCCCGAAGAATGTCTGAATATTCTTTTGGCAACAATCAAACCCCAAGACAAGGGACAAGCTTGTCATATTGGTTGCCAGGATAAGCAGCCGTATGTCTGCCCAGCAATTACAGTCTAATAAGACAAAAAGCGTTCCGATAATATCGGAACGCTTTTCTCATTTGGCAAGATCTTTG
>JAPLYC010000093.1 GCA_026395755.1 Candidatus Parcubacteria bacterium
CGCCAAGTTGCCCGGTGATTTTTGGTTATCGTTTCTGACCAGCCATCCTAAGGATTTGTCGGATAAGTTAATTAAGGTAATTGCCAAGAATAATAAGATTTGTCCGTATATAAATTTGCCGATACAGTCCGGCGATGATCATATTTTGAAAAAAATGAACCGCAAGTATACGGTTAGGCAATATAAAGATTTGGTAAAAAAAATTCGTAAGAATATTTCCGGTGTCTCGATTTCAACGGATATAATTGTCGGTTTTCCCGGTGAAACTAATAAGCAATTCTCAAATTCAGTTAAGTTATTTAAGGATGTTAAATATGACATGGCATACTTGAACCAGTATTCACCCCGCGAAGGTACTGCTTCGGCCAAAATGAAAGATACTGTCAGCCATGTGGAAAAAGAAAGGCGTGATAAGGAACTGAATAAGGTTTTAAAACTGACTGCCTTAGTTTCAAATGAAAAGCTAGTCGGTAAAGTTGTGGATATTTTGGTTGAGCGCAAGGGCAAGGGAGACCTCTGGTTGGGAAAAACCAGGACATTGAAAGTTGTAAAGTTTAATTCGGATAAAAAATTATTAGGTAAATTTGTGAAAATAAAGATAACTAAGGCAAAAAGTTTTGGGTTAGAAGGGGAGCTGGTTTAGTCTTGACTTGGCTGAGTCCTTTTGATAAGATTTTGACAGATATCAAAGTCATTGAATCCTGGGAGGGCAGAAATCATGGCAAATTTGTTTAAAAAGTTATTTGAGTTGGTTGCTGTGGCCATTGAGAAAAAAGAGTTGGATTTAGCAAGACTTTTGCTGAATTATTATTACAATGACGTTACTGAAGGTCGGCAGGATCCGGTTTGTCGCAGATTACCGCTTGCTGAAGCATATTTCGCCAAAGGTGATTTGAAGGAAGCCGCTATTCAATTCTTCCTGTCAGCTAAAAAAATGTCGAGACACGATCAGGCTGAATCTGCCATCGAGATCTGCGAAAAACTTTTAGGGTTTGATCCTAAAAATGAGTTTGCCTGTCAGCTTTTGGCCAATATATATCAAGTGAAAGGCCAACCCGATAAGCAAGCTGTGTACCTGCAGAAAGCGCGGGAAATTTTAGCCGAGCAGCAAAAGGAAAGTGAGGCGCGATTCCAAGAGGTTGCGCCTATCTTTGAAAAATTAATTGACAATGTCACTCTGGGCACCATTGACGACTTGATCAAAGTAGCAAACGAAGGCGACAGCAAAGCCATGAACAAGCTTATTGATCTGCAGCGCAAGATCATGAAAGCTTTGGTACCTAAAGCAGTAAATTAATGATTGATGCGGTTCGAGTAAAATCGGACCGCTTTTAATTTGGCTTGACGAATCACACGGTAACTGATAATTTAAAGTTACAATTTCTTTAGGTCTTAAACGTTTTGAAACAAGGAGGAAGAATGAGTGAGAAAACGGAAGCTTTGCTTTCTAAGGCGCAAAATTTTAACAGAAAAGGCAAACACCAGGAAGCAATTAACGCCTATAACCAGGCTCTTGTACTGGATTCGAAAGATATACGGATCAGCTTACAATTAGCAGAATTGTACTTAAAAATCAATGATGAAACAAAAGCGATTCACTTTTTTTTGTCCGGGGCTTCCTTATTGGAACATGACGGATTTTTAAGCCGCGCCGTTGCTGTCCTGAAGCGAATCCTGGACTTTTCACCCAACAACGTTGAGGTTCTAAAATCCCTGCATGATTTGTACCCAAAGTTAGGGTTGCTGGTTGAAGCTGCTGAATACGAAGAAAAGTTGAAGGCTCTAGGCGTTGAGATTGAGCAGCCTGCTCCCGCCAAGATGGCGACCAAGAAGAAAAGGCAGTCGCGCAAAAGACTGAAAAGACTGAAAGTCGGATTTACCAAAAGCCTGAGCTGAAAAAGACCAAGGCCAAAAAACAAAAAAAACCTTGAAGGTTGTAAAAAAATCATAATAACAAATAAGCGGCCCCAATCGGGACCGCTTTTGCATTTATATATTTATACCCCTCTTTAGAGGGCAACCGTCCGTAGCCTGCTTCCGCCTACGCCCTTCGCTCGGCTCAGGGCTACGGCGGACAGGAAAGCAGGGTATAAATTATTTTTTTAAAAGAATTTGCCAGTCTTTGTCTGAATAAACTTTTTGCCAATATTGTTCAGAGATAAGTTTTTGAGGAATTTTAATAACCAGTTCTTTGCCGGCATTGGGGTAATTATCATGCCAATAATAGAGATAATAATTATTACTATCGCCGAAAAGAATTAAACTATTTATTGGCGGTTGGCTTTCGTTAATTATGGCGTTAAATTCATCTGAAGTTTTAGCATTACTTAGTTTTTGGATTAAGTTAAGCCTTTGAGAATAAATTGCTGCCGGGTGCGAAAAATGGGGATTATGGGCAAGATAGTAATTCAACGGAATATATAAATTAAGTTCAGGCGTACCTGATGATAACCAGATTCTAGTCTTGTAATTCGGGACTAAAGTTTTAACTGTATCGGCCAGGATTGCAAAGTCAGACCGAGTTAAGTCTTTTTCGATTTGGGCAGTCATATCAGGATTATCAATGAAGTTTATCATTGGGAGTAGCGGGGTGAAAACAATGACCATAACTATTACAATAACTCGGGAATAGCTAAATTTACTTAGATATTGCTGGTAAAGATAAATCAATAAATATGTAGCGCCGACGCATAAAGTTGCTCCTCCCAGAAATAAAAAAGGTTTTTGGCATTGGATTGGCTTGTGACCCAGAACAAAAATGACAATATTAATAAGCTGGTAAATAAAAGCGGTAATTAAAACCAGTAAATTTGCCTTAATGAACTTTTCTTTGGCAAAGGCGACCAAGCCGACCAGACCGGTTATGAAAATCAGGGATTTTAATGACAACATCATCCAGGGAACAAATGTGGTAAAGTCAGTCGGGGTAAAAAAGACCGCCTGCCAGTTCTCTGAACCATGCGAATAATTAAGTAATAACGGAATTAAATAAATCGCTGAACATGCGAATATGATTAATCCTAAAACAATAATTCTTTTGACGTTAAGAATCTTTGTTTGGGAAGTTAAAGCGAGATAAAACATGACCGGAATTAAAATTACCCACCAGAAATAAAAAGTTAAAAATAAAAGACCGCCGGAAACTCCTAAAAAGGTATAATTTTTCCAGTCCCATTCCTTCCAACAAAATGATTCGGCGATGAAAGAACCAGGGGGATTTATAGATGGCAATTTTATCTTTGGCTTGGTCAGCTTTTTGCCAATATAATTTTTGCCATAAATAAGAACCAATAAACCAAAGTAAAATTGTGCACAGCACCCCGATTTTAGCAGCGGTAATTGCGTTACTGGCGGTTAAACGTGAAATAGTCCCGGTAATCCAGAAGTAAAGTGGAGGATAAAACGGCGCCAGCCAGCCATAGTAAAAATCCGAGAAGATTTGTCCGTTTAAAGCTCGGGTCAGAAACGCGCCGGTGAACATTTCATCGCCGTTATTAGCCCACCACATTTTCTTGAGCGGCCATGAAAGTATCAAATAAAAAGCAAAGATAGCGGCGGTAATGGCAATCAAATGCCAATGCGGTTTTTTATTTTTCCAAAGCAAAAAAATCGTGACTCCAAAATAAAGAAAAAGCACGATCTTAGCTATAGCAATAATGTAAATTGTTGTTAGACTTAATTCGTTCATAAAATCCCAAATGATACCAAATCAGCTCCGGGAAAAGCCACGGAAAAATCAGAATGGCCCAGGAGCAAGCTATCTTTTTGAGCACATAAAGTTTCTTGGACTTTGCCAAAAACATTATAAATTTTGGCAACAGGCTGTCCTTTTTTTACCAGATCTCCTGGTTTGGCCACATAAACAACAATACCGCTGGTGGAAGCGTCGGGCTGGTGGCTATATTTTAAAATTCTATTTTTAAAAATGTCAGGCTGCTTATAATTAAAATCTTGCTTGATGAGTTGAACCATATTTAAGCTGGTTAATAGATCCCAGATGGCTTTGACTCCGTCAGCCACATCCTTTTCTTTGGCAATTGAAGAAACAGGAGATGCGCCGCCTATTTCCAAAGTAAGGGTCGGTATTTTGCGAGCTAATAAAGCTCCGGATAGTGAATGTTTGAGTTCTAAGACTGCTTCGCGTTCTTCCAGCTCATTAATTACCGGCAAGCCGATATTAAAAGCATAATTTTTAGTGGTTTCATAAACTGCCTTATATTTTACTCCGGGATACGGGTCCATTAATGTATGGGGGATCGAGTTAACCCAGTCATTATGCAAATCTAGAACTAGAGTCGGTTTTGATTTTAAAATTTTGTTAAAAATAGTAAAGGCGATTCTTTCAGCCAGCGTGCCGTATTTGTCGCCGGGAAAGGAACGGTTCAGATCAAATGAACGGTTAAAATCATCCCTGCCAATAACCAACCCCCTGGTTACTGTTTCAAAGCCAATCGGGTTCATCAAAGGCAGGGCATAAACAGAACCTTTAAGCAGTTTGTATTTTTGCAGTCGTTTAAAAACTTCCTGAATAATAATAATCCCGCCGACTTCATCGCCGTGGACAGCGCCGGTTAACCAAATTACAGGGCCTGCTTTAGGGCTTTTCATTTCCATTAAGGCTAGTCGTCTGGTAGATAGGTCAGAGCCGGTTAAAATATTGATAAATGAGTATTTGGGTTTCATGGGACTTAAACACTAATAATAAATCACGAATTAACACGAATATATAATAAGTTAAAGTTTTGACTAAAGTTTAATAAAATCCTATAATTAGCTTAGCAAAAAAAGTATATTTAGTCTATGTCGCGAAGCGGCATTGCGCTACGCGGAAACAAAAAAAGCCTTAACGTTTTGGTTAAGGCTCGCGGGGGAGGTGTTTAGGGTTTAATCGTCACCATCATCATCCTCATCTTCAGCCGGTGTATATTTTTCGAGAACGTAATTCTTGTATGCATGATAAGGAACTTGGAACAAAACGTGGTAGATTGCGACAAAGATAATAAATGTACAAAAGATGATTATGGCTAAAATTCCTAGCGGCAAATAGAGAAAGGCG
>JAPLYC010000120.1 GCA_026395755.1 Candidatus Parcubacteria bacterium
ATTCTAGGGCATCAGCTGGATTATTTATTGACTACTAAGAAATTAGCTAAAATAATTCTTTCTTTGGGGTATAAGGCCGAAGAAATTATTGATTATGTAAAGATAAATTACCCTGATTATCCGATTGAGTTTGCGATTGAAAAAGAGCCGCTGGGTACAGCCGGTGCTTTAAAGCAGGCTCTGGGTTTGGTTGAGGACGATAATGTTTTGGTTTTAAATTGCGATGATATTACGGATATTGATTTGGCAAAACTGGAAGCACTGGGTCCGAATGTCATTTGCGTGGCTCATCCGCGCTTGCCGTTTGGTTTGGTTACGGAAGAAAACGGCTATGCCAAGTTCATTGAAAAACCGATTTTAAATGATTGGGTCAGTTGCGGCTGGTATTTATTTGCTAAAAGTGACTTAGATCGCCTTTTACCGGTCAAGGGAAGTTTGGAATATGATGTTTTCCCTAAGATGAAATTAAAAGTTTACAAACATGATGGTTTTTGGCAGCCGCTTAATACTAAAAAGGATATTTTGGAGTTTGAAGCCTTGCCTGTTGGCAGGCAGGCTAAAAATGGCAGTTAGACTTGATTTATTTTAGAAAAGGTATTATAATATAGGAAACTATAAGATTTACGTGGTTTTTGCTATAATTGTAGTAACCAGAAGTGGTTATTTTTTATTTAAACATCGCGGGGTAGAGCAGTCTGGCAGCTCGTCGGGCCCATAACCCGAAGGTCGTTGGTTCAAATCCAACCCCCGCAACAAAGTAGTTAAAAGTTCAAAGTGCAAAATTAAAAGTTGCAATTTAAAATTATTAATTGTAACTTTGCACTTTAAATTTTTAATTTTAAATTAATTATCTGGACTCGGTAGCTTCCACCTTCGCACTTCGTGCTACGGTGGACAAGCCCTCCTACGCTCCGGCTTCGGTGGGCAGGCAGTACTGTAAGGAAGGATTGAAACGAACGGCCTACCGACTTCGCTAGTAATTTAAAATAAAATTGAATAAATTCTACCACATGACTCGGTAGCTCAGTCGGTAGAGCGTCTGCCTTTTAAGCAGAATGTCCCGGGTTCGAGCCCCGGCCGGGTCACACAAAAAATAAAAAAGGGCCTGATGGTAAAACCATCGGCCCTTTTGTGTTTACGGATTTGAAGGGGAATCACTGGCAGAATGATTATCTTTTACCTGCCAGCCTCCTAAAGTAGTTTGGGTCATAGTAACTGAGGTATCTTTGAGACCCTGCTCGTTGGCTTCCATGGTGAAGGCATGTTGTGAATCCATGGGGAAACCCATTTCAGCAGCCAATCTCCGTCCATTTATTCCGATGCCAAAAGTCAATAGTTCCCAGCCATGGTTGATTGCCCATCTAGCTGCTGTCTGCAAGGACTTGGGATAGAGATGGCGATCGGAGTGGTTGTCTTCTCCATCGCTGATGACGCCAACCACAATTTTGAGCTTCTCGCTCTGATAAGGCAGCCACAGAGTGATTAGGTCTCTCAATGTTTTGTCGACGGTTTCCCAGAGCAAGGTGCCGTTGCCGGGGTGGTAGGAAAAGAGAGGTACCATACGGCTGACATCCATGACCTCTTTTTCTACTTGAGCCTTGTCATTAAAGCTGATGATACCGCAATAATGTTTGCGGCCGTCATTAGCCGCTTTCAGGCTTTTGATGTGGTCGTTGATGGCTTTGAGCGGCGCTTTGCCGAATTTTTTCATTGATCCTGATTTATCCATAATCATGATCGACAAGGTGCTTTCGCCGCTAAAAACCAACCCGTCATTTAGTAAAACGATTTCATCCGCCATTGTTTTCTCCTTTTTAAGAACGAATTTTAGTAATTTATAATTTTATCACACAAATACTATTTTGTCAAGGTTAAATAAGCCCAAGTTATTTGCTTAATGTTATTGTGATTTGATTAAAATTATGATAAAATTCCTTCATAATTAAATTAAAATTATGAAATCATTACTGAAAAAATTAATTCCCAAAAATTTACTCTTACTTTACCATAAGTGTTGGGCGATTTTAGCTAATTATAGATATGGCTTTCCTTCCAATAAACTGATCGTTATCGGGGTTACCGGCACCAATGGCAAATCCACAACCAGCAATTTAATTGCCAGAGTTTTGGAAGAAACCGGCGCTAAAGTAGGTTTGATGACCACGGTTAATTTTAAAATTGCTGACAAGGAATGGATCAATGATACCCATAAAACCATGCAGGGCCGTTTAACTTTGCAGAAAATGCTGAAACAGATGGTTAAAGCCGGATGTAAATATGCAGTAATTGAAACTTCTTCGGAAGGTATTATGCAAAATCGCAACTGGGGTATCAATTATGATATGGCTGTTTTTACGAATTTAACTCCTGAACATATTGAAGCTCACGGCTCGTTTGAAAATTATAAAAAAGCCAAGGGTTTGCTTTTTAGCGGTTTGGGTAAATATCCTAAAAAAATAATTGGTGGCCAGGAAATCCTCAAGACTTTGGCCGTGAATTTAGATGACCAGCATTGGCAGTATTATTTTAGTTTTCCGGCTGATAAAAAATACGGCTATGGCATTAGTTTTATCAGTAAGTTGCCGGATGCTCAGCTGGTTTTGGCAGGGGACTTAAATCTGCAGGTTAAGGGATCTTTTTTCCGGGTAGGCACTGAAGATATCAAAACAAAATTAATCGGCAGATTTAATGTTTACAATTGTCTGGCTGCAATTTGCGTTGGTTTGCAGTTTGGTCTGAATCTAAACCAGTGCAAACAGGCTTTAGCCAAAGTAACCGGCGTGCCCGGCCGCATGGAAACAATTGATGAGGGGCAGGATTTTTCTGTTTTGGTTGATTATGCCCATGATCCGGTTTCATTTGATAATCTGTTTAAAACTATAAAGATGTTTCCGAAAAATCGTGTTATTCATGTTTTTGGTTCAGCCGGCGGTGTCAGGGATCATGCCAAACGTCCGCTTTTGGGCAGAATTTCCGGTGAGCAGGTAGATATCTCAATTATTACTGATGAAGATTCTTATGATGAACCGACTTCTAAAATTTTAAACGAAATTGCGGCAGGTGCAATCAGCGCCGGTAAAATTGAGGGACAAAATTTATTTAAAATAACCGATCGTAGGGAAGGAATTAAATATGCCTGCCAAATTGCTCAGCCCGGAGACTTGGTTTTAATAACGGGTAAGGGGACAGAACAAAGTATTAAATCAAATGGTCAGGAATATCCCTGGGATGACAGAAATGTTACCAGAGAGATTTTGAGAACATTTAATAAGGCATCATAATTAATTAATATAAAATTATGGCGGAATTTCCTTCATTTGGCGGTGAAACACTTCAAAAGCCGGAACAAAATTTGGCCGGTAAAATTGAAGCAGCAACTACTGCCAAAGAGATTGTAGAAATAATTAATAAAGCCGGCGGCATCAAAGGTTCAGATGCTAAAATAATGACGGCTTTGGAACTTCATAAATTGATTAAATTTTGGAAAAAAATAAAATTTGAATCAAAAGAAAAAGAGCCTCGGTAGAACCGCGGCTCTTTTGTTTTTTACAGATCGTTTTTTTTCACAAAACGGACATCAATACCGGCTGCTTTCGCTATCTCAATGCCGTTTTGAGGATACACATCTTCCAGTACTACCAGATCCTTCAGACCCAGACCCGTAATCATTTTGGCGCAGATTTCGCAGGGTTCAGACGTCACATACATGGTCGCACCTTGGGTTGAACTGCCGACTCCTGATTTGAGCATTTTATCCATGGCCATCCATTCGGCATGAATGGCGCGGCAGCGTTCGATTTTGGTGCCAGAAGTGATGTTTTCCTGCTCGCGCAAACAGCCGACTTCGGCGCAAAGCGGTTGACCGGGCGCCTGAGCATTAAAGCCATGGGAGACAACATTGTCATCTTTGACAATAACACAGCCGAAACGGCGGGTCTGATTGATAAGCCGTCCCTTTTTATCCCTCAGGTATTTACCGTCAGCGCCTTTGGTGCAGCCGCGCACACAATTGGAGCGCATGGAAGCGGCAATGGCCATCTGCATGTAGAAAATATCCTGGACACGGATTTGTTCCTCATATTCAGCAGTACCTTCGGTGATTACGGTCAGACCTGTTGAGCCAAATCCGCCGGTTCCCCGTAATGTGCCGGGTAATTTTTCGACTGCTTCCAGCACAGGAATTTGGACCTCGGAAAATACCAATTGCGCAATGCGCATATCTTTTTCAAGGGTGAAAGAATTTTTGCCGCGATTGCGCAGCAGAATGCCGGCTTCGCCGCGGAAATCCGGGTCAATCGTGCCAGGGCTATTGGACAATTCAATGTCGTATTTGGAAGCCAGACCACTTCTGGGCCTGACTTCGCACTGGATCGGCCAGGGAATAGCGAAACGTACGCCAATGCCGATTAAGACGCTTTCGCACTGTTCCAGCACAAAAGGCAGTTCGCCAATCGGTTCTCGTGTCTTTTTGTCCAGAATCCGATAGGCGTAAACATCATAGCCAACTGCGCCATTGCTGGCTCTTTTGGGTATTTTGGCATCAGAACTGATTTGCTGAACAAAGATTTTCATTTTTTGCCTCCTGTATGTGGAATTTTTGGAAATAACAAATTGTTAGTTTAAATTAACATAGGATGTCGTTATTTGTCTTTACAGAAATCAGAGATAATTTCACAAATAACTCCAATAGCCATTAAAACCAGTGGTGTAATTAGCCAGCGACATTCCGGGGCATTGTAAAATACTCCATCAATCATTTGACCGCCCGGATCAATCCCGTTGCTTGTTAATATGAAATATACTATTGGATAGGAGACCGGTGCAAAAATAAAAATTAAAAGTATGCCTAGGTTACCAAGGAAATTTTTCATTTTTGAACCTCCTTTGTTCGTTTTTTGGACAGCCCTTTCCTGTTTGAAAAATAACACTACACCATTAGCCTGTCAAGTTGATAAAGTCTGTATTTTTTGGTAAAATAAATATAAGGATTAATGATTAAGGATTAAGGATTAAGCTATGCAAAAGTACTTATTGATACATTATGGGGAAATTGCTTTGAAAGGGGGAAACAGGCAGTTTTTTGAGAAAAGATTAATGGAAAATATACAGATGGCCTTGCTGGAATTTGGCAATGTCGGACTTAAACACATCCAGGGTCGGATTATTGTTAAAATTGAAGATAAATGGGATTTGGATAAAGTTCGGGAAAAATTGCTCAAGGTTTTTGGCATTGAGTATTTTGCCATGGCTTGGAATTCTGATTTGAATCTTGAAAAAATCAGTCAGGACCTTTTGGTCTTGCTTAAAGAACAAAAGTTTAAGTCCTTTCGCATTACCACCAGGCGCGCCAATAAGGAATTTGCTTTGACTTCCCAGCAGATCAGCGAACAATTGGGCGAATTGGTAATGACCAAACTTAAGAAAAAAGTAAATTTGCACGAGCCTGATATTAATTGCCGCATTGATATTTTCGGTAAATTCGCATTCATTTATTTTGAAAAAATAATTTGCCGCGGGGGTTTGCCCGTGGGAGTATCCGGCAATTTGCTGTGTCTGATTTCCGGGGGCATTGATTCACCGGTGGCTGCCAATTTAATGCAAAAGCGGGGCGCTAATATTGTTTTTGTAAATTTTGACGCTTACCCGGCCACACCCAAGGAAAATCAGGAAAAGGTAAAAGATCTGGCTAAGGTTTTAGCCGAATACCAAAATGGTTCAAAATTATATCTGGTTCCTTTTTTAGCAATTCAGCAGGAAGTCATTAAAATAGTTCCCGAAGATTATCGGGTAATCTTTTACCGCCGCATGATGCTGCGTATCGCTAAAATGATAGCGCAAAAGGAAAATATATTGGCCTTGGTGACAGGGGATAGTCTGGGCCAGGTTGCTTCGCAAACCGTGGAAAATATTAGCGCAATTTCCCAAGCCATTGATTTGCCGATTTTTCGTCCCCTAATAGGATTTAATAAGGAAGAAATCATTACCATTGCCAGACAGATTGAAACTTATGAACTGTCAGCCCAGCCTTTTGCCGACTGCTGTTCGCTCTATGTGCCTCAGCACCCGGTCACCCGCGCTGATTTGAATTTAATTAAGGATACTGAAAAGAACTGGAATTTCCAGGTGCTATTAGCTAAAACCTTGGAAATGGCTGTAATTATAAAACAATAATTTTATATTTTAGCCTTATTTTTAATTCTAAAGTACAAAGGCTAAAAGCTAATTTAATGAAAATTATTTAATTTCAAAATTTAAACTTTAGACTTAATACTTTAGACTTTATTTCTATGTCCGACCAATATTTTGCCAAAAAAATTAATCTGCATGCTGAAGAGGAGATAATCGGGGTTTTGCATCATCACCCCGTAACCTATGCCAAACAGATTGCCATTACCACGGTTTTGATTCTGGGTTCGTTTTTTTTAATGTTCTATCTATTTAGCCTTGGTGAACTGGGGGTCGCCTTGTTTTGCGCAATAATTCTAACCGGCCTATTTTACGGGGGGCGGGAATTTTTCATCTGGTATGCCAATTCCGTCATCATAACCAACCAGCGTCTGGTGGATATTGATCAGCTGGGATTTTTTCATAAAACCGTTTCCGACATCAGTTATGAGAAGTTTTTAGACATATCTTACTCAGTTAAGGGTGTTTGGCAGACTATTTTTCATATCGGCACTATTAAAGTTCAGTCTACCGGCGCGGCTTTGGTCTTACGCAATATTCAGCAGCCGGGCAAGGTCAATCAGCTTTTAGCTGATTTAATCAAAGAACAAACCGGTAAAAATATAGAAATTAAAAAGGTAGCCAGCTTAAGCCCGCAAATTAAAGAAAAATTAAGGGATGATTTTGTCAGGCAGGATGAATTGGCTGAATATGAGGAGTACAATCTGAATGAATTGATAGAAGAATACAAAGATACTTTTGGGGAATTAAGCCTAAAAAAGCTGATAGTGGATGAATTGGAAGAGAAAGAAGCAACAGAAGCAAAGGAAGCAAAACCAGCGGATTTGGTGCCGGAAAAGAAGGTTGAAGATGATATTGAGGGTAATTTTCGCAAAAAACATTTATAATTTACCAAAATATGATATAATATAACATATGTTTGATCGAAGAAAGAAAAGTATCTTTCCGGATTTAATTTTTTCCAAATTCTTTTTGGTTTTTTGTTTGTTTATTCTAATTATTATACTGGTTGGCGTGGCAAATGGTACGGTTAAAAATTACAAGGTTAATTCCGAAGTCAAAGGCTTACAGGATGAAATTTCCCGTTTGGAAAAACAAAATCAGGATTTTGGCCAATTGGTATCATATCTGAATTCCGATATTTTTATTGAGCAGGAAGCCAAATTGAAATTAGGCCTGAAAAAAGAGGGTGAAAATTTAGTAGTGATACCGAATCAGGCATTGCCCGATCAGTCAGGCAGCCAAAAGGAAGTAAAAACATTATCAAACCCGGCCAAATGGTGGACGTATTTTTTTAAATAAAATTTTATGGAAATATTTAAACGAGCCAAAAAAATAAAAACCTCGGTAAATCTAAAAGCGCTGATTATCGGTATTTTGATCAGCCTCGGCTTGGCTTTGGTTGTATTTGCCGGGATAATTTACTGGGGCTTTTATCTTTTAGACTGGCGCGGTAATTTTATGGTGCAAGTCAGCCAGATTTTGCCTTTACCCGCGGCTACAGTGGACGGCCAGACTGTTTTATATAAGGATTATATAAATACCCTGAATATCAGCCGAAAATTTTATGAGTCCCAGACACAAAAAGGTATTAAGGGTTTACCTGCAGATGAAGAAGTTCAAACCAATGTTATTAACCGTTTGATTGAAGACAGGATGATTATAAATTTGGCCAGAAAATATAATATAAGGGTAACTAAACAAGAAATAAGCGATAAAATGGAGGAAATAATCCAAAATAAGGGTACTCGTGAAGAAACCGAGAAATTTTTAAAAGATTTTTACGGTATAGATATCAAAACATACGAACACGAGTTTATTGAGCCGAATTTATGGTATAACAAAACAGATCAGGCGATTCGGGCCGATGAAACTATAAACGGACCGACTATGAAGAAAATTCATGACGCTCTTAATGACTTAAAAAATAACAAAAGTTTTGAGGAAACAGCTAAACAGTATAGTGAAGGGGACAGCGCGGCTACGGGAGGCGTCATCGGTAATTTTTTGCGCGGGGAACTGCCCAAAGACATTGAAGACAAGCTTTTTAGCATGAACGAAGGCGAATATACGGATATTTTGACCGTCAGAAACACTTTGCAGATTATCAGGCTTGAAAAAAAAGATGAGGCCAAAGGGGTCTTAACCTTGAGCGCGATATCAGCTAAAATAAAAACCGTCGATGATGTGGTTAAAGAAGCAAAAGAAAAAGCGCAAATAAAAATTTACGCTCTTTCCGAATAATTAGCCGACGGTGGGATTTGAACCCACAACCTATAGTTTACGATACTATTGCACTACCGTTGTGCTACGTCGGCAATATTTTTACTGCCTGCCCTCCGAAGCGCAGCGTAGGAGGAAGCTAAAGGGGCATCTTAGCGGGATACCGGCCTCCTTCGCTTCCACCTTCGCTAAAGCTTCGGTGGATAAAAAAGCTATGGAGGCCATGGAATCAATTTATAAGCGGGATACCGGAATCGAACCGGCGTCTCGACCTTGGGAAGGTCATATACTACCACTGTACTAATCCCGCTCGGTGAATAACCAATAATCTCCGCCAGAGGCGGATCCGCCTTCGGCGGAAATAACCAAAAGATAATGAATAATTATAAAAATACAACTTTATTATTCTTAGTTAGTTTAACAATTTTGGGTGTAAACGTCAATTCTGTTTTTGCTGCGGAAACAGCGGTTTTTAGCGACCAGTCAAATACTCAGCCTAATTTGGCGCAGATTCAATTTGCTCAGCCTGTAAGCGAGGCTGCTAGTGTCTCGGAACCTGTTGCTGTTGCAGAAAATACAGAAGTAACTGAATCTTCACAACTAATACTTTTAAGGACTGAGAAATTTGAATTAAAGGCTGATGAGGTTTGGGCCGGTAAAACAATCAGGGCTTTTGATAAAAAGTTTGCGTTTCAGATTGAGGAAAAGACTTTTAAAGCCGATGCTACTTTGGAATTGAAAGAATATATGCTGGCACCGGCCAGTACTATGCAACCGAAACTTGGTTTTCAGATGGCCAGTAAGATTTATGAATATAATTTAATTACGGATCCGAATGTAAGGTTTGATAGTAATTTTTGGTTTTCTATTAAATATGATGCGGCTGATTATTTTCGTAAAACTTTATTTTATTATGATCAGGGTAAAAATGAATGGCTTGGGCTGGAATCTTTAATCAGTAACGGAGCCAGTAAAATAATCGCGAGTGCGCCTTTTACCTCGGCTAAGTTGGCAATATTAGAGGATATTACTTTGATGACCGAAGGTACTGCTTCCTGGTATAAATATAAAGGCTGTAATTGCGCTGCTTCTCCTGATTATCCCAAGGGCACAAAATTAAAAGTAACTAATATTGATAACGGCAAATCAGTGGTTGTTAAAATTAATGACTGGGGACCTGACCGCAGCGTTCATCCAAATAGGGTAATAGATTTGGATATTACCGCCTTTAAGCAAATTGCCAAAAAATCCGCCGGCCTTTGCAAGGTTAAAGTTGAATTATACGAAGCTCTCAAAGTCGCCACCAAATAAGGAACTTAACCACTAATTATTAATCACGAATAACACTAATTAGGCAATTTTTTGAAAAGATTTGTGCAATTAGTGAAACAAATTCGTGGTTCAGTCCCATGATTCATTTTAAAAAAATAAATAAAATATATTATCCCAAAACAACTGCGGTCAAAGATTTGACTCTGCATATTGAACCCAAGGAATTTGTTTCCGTGGTGGGACAGAGCGGTGCCGGGAAAAGCACGCTGATTAAGCTTTTAAATGTACAGGAACGGCCAGATGACGGCCGTATTATTATTGGCGGCTGGGATATTACAGATATTAAACAAAGGGAAGTCCCACTCTTGAGGCGGCAGCTGGGCGTGGTTTATCAGGATTTCAAACTCTTACCCAAAAAAACAGTATATGAAAATGTGGCTTTTGCCATGGAAGTCTGCGGTGTCAGCAGCCGGCGTATTAAAAACGTAGTACCTCAGGTTTTAAAAATCGTGGGCTTAAAGGACAAAACCGACCGTTATCCCCATCAGCTTTCCGGGGGAGAGACTCAAAGAGCGGCAATTGCGCGCGCCTTGGTTCATCGCCCCAAGATATTACTGGCTGATGAGCCGACCGGAAATCTGGACAGTTTAAATACCAAGGACATTATTGATTTGCTCTTAAAGATAAATGAATTCGGCACCACAATTTTATTGGTAACCCATAATAGGGATGTGGTTAATAGTATCAGGAAAAGGGTGGTACTGATGGATCAGGGGGAGATAATCAGTGATCAGGAGGAAGGGAAATATATTTTGTAAATTCCAAATAATAAATAACAAATTACAAATAAATTTCAAATCTCAAATTCGAAAACTCTAAAACTCAAAATATGGCTTGTGATTTGGCATTTGAATGTTGTGATTTATTTGAGGCTTGTAATTTGAATTTTGTGTTTTATAAAATTTTATTAAGGTTATTGGTAGAATTTTAAATACATGTTTACATCTATTTTTAGAGTCATAAAATTTGCTTTCCAGGACTTTTTTCGCAATTTCTGGCTGTCCATTGTGACGCTGACTATTTTAATTTTGGCATTATTTACCGTTAATCTGCTGATTATTTTTAATCTGGTGACCAATACAGCCATAACTTCCATTGAAGACAAGGTTGATATCAATGTTTATTTTAAGGCTGATATTTCTGAGGATCAGGTTCAGAATGTGCAAAAATATCTGCAGTCCATGGCTCAGGTCAAAGAAGTTGACTTCGTATCAAAAAATCAGGCTCTGGAATCTTTTAAGACGAAACATCAGGATAACCCCAAGATTTTGCAGTCACTGGAAGAAATTAATATAAATCCTTTAGGTGCCAGTTTGATTATTAAGGCCAAAAAGTCCGCTGATTATCCGGTTATCTTGGAAAATTTACAAACTCCCCAGTATAATAATTTGATTGAAAGCAAGGATTTCGATGATCATAAAATTGTGATTGAGCGGATTACCAGCATTACGCAAAAAGTCAGCCGGGGAGTGATTTTGGTCGCTATAATTTTTGCCCTGATTTCCATTTTAATTATATTTAACGCCATCAGAATGGCGATTTATACTCATCGCGATGAAATAATGGCCATGAAACTGGTAGGCGCGACAGATTGGTTTGTGGAAGTGCCTTTCTTACTTCAGGGGATTATTTTTGCCTTTTTATCAATTATAATTACGATTATTATCATTTATCCGCTTTTGGGATTTATCCGTCCGTATCTTCAGCTGATTCTGGAAAACGATTTTAATATTGTTAACTATTTTAATCAGAATTTTATTTTTATCTTCGGCTTGGAATTTTTGGTTGCCATGTTTTTGAATTTAATCAGCAGTTATATCGCGGTTAAACGATATGTGAAAGTGTAATTATTGATTGCGTTAAAAGGCGGCTTGATCCCGTCTTTTTTTGATATAAAAAAAGCGGTCCCGTTGCTGGGAACCGCTTGAATGAGACTCTTACTCGACCGGGCCTAATGACAGTCTGATAACCTGTTTATCAGGGATCAGAGGGAAGGCGTCTACGACTTTCAGCTTTTTGCCGGACAGTACCAGATCGCCTACGATTTCGTTGATCTTTTTGATGCTTTGGCCGGGGGGTAACATGTCCGGGGTGTGTTTCATGTCCGGATGTTTGAGATTGTACAAATACCCCGCAATGACCCCGATCAGGAGATGTTTGGACATGTGATCCAGTCTGCTTGAGGGCAGATTCAGAATCTGCTGACGGTAACTTTTTTTGGTAACCCTGATTGCCGCTTTGTTTCTGGCCACTTGTTCCTCCTTGAAATGGCTGGAAAGTGAACATCGCATAGTAAATAATTGATCTCATTTTAGCATTTGCAAGGCTTTTTGTCAAGACAGTGATTTTAAATTGACATTGACAGGAAGGCAATATTATGATAATATAAATAGATTCGGTTTTAGCATTGTTTTTTTTATATTATTTTTAAGGAGGAAAAAATGAGCGGACAGATTCTGGCACGGGAGGATTTCGATACCGTCCCGGGTATCATGGCACAGCTGACATCAAAAGGTCTGGCCGGATTGAACAATCTGGCGCATGCCAGGAGGGAAGCTGGTTATGACCGAGAAGAACCTCTGACGGACTTTGTCATCATGGGTCGCTGGTTCATGGATCGCTGCGGCAATACCTGCAGGTACATGCGTGAATGTAAGGATTCGTTTATCCCGGCAGACATCCTCAATTTGCCCATGGTTATGACTCACAATGATTTCTGGGCCATGGTGAAGAAGGTAAAGGGACCCGGGGTTTGTTGTTCCTGGTCTGCCCACGATAACATTCCTCCGGTTACCGCCACCTGTCCCTGGTGCAATCAGGGTTGGGATCTCCACAATTGCCACGACGTTTACGAAATGTGTGATGACGTGGAATTCCCGATTCCGTATTGGACAGGCAGGACTTTGGAGAGCATCAAAGCGGAATTGCAGAGTGACCCGAACGAGATTTTCCGCTTTCAGAATGAGATGCTGCTTCGTCATCCTCGCTGGATTGACCTGACTCCGCTGCCTGAATACGAAAGTCTGGTCGTTAACAAAAACGGCCTGGTGGGAGTTGAGGGAACCCGTGGAGTCAACATCAGTTGGGATTACCAAGTCCAGGCAGGTGATATGCTCTGCGCTTACAGAATTCGTTTTTTTCACAAAGATTGCTGGCGGGAATATCAGGAGAAAAATGAGCGTGCGGCTTTTACCGAGATCTTCCGCAAGGCCGGCTTTCAGCAGTTCAATCTCACCGCAACGGAAAATTGCTATTGCGACTGTGAGTCCTGCGCGCCTTGGTATTTCGTTGACACGTCAATCGGTCGTTTCCTGATCGGCTGGCGCAAGCGGGTCATCAGCATTTCCTGGGAAGGCCTTCATCACTACAACAAGTTTGATAAAGTCCTGGGCACCAAACTGCTCAAGCTCTTTACCGCCGAAGACGTTACCAAAGACGAAATAGGCATCCATGCCTGGGGCAAAGAAAAGGCCATCGAGTATCTGAGCAAAATCAGAGTCTGCCTGGCTTAATTCAAAAACAAAGGTCGTTCCGCACTCGGGACGACCTTTTTCTTATTTGAAATACTGAAGATTTGTGCGCAAATTCGGACAGATTTTAGGTCTAAATACGGATAGGGCTGCCTGCGCCCGCACCCGCAGGCAGCCGCCTTTTTAGCGATTTCAAGTTTTTCGGCGTGCGATAGCACGCTCCGAGCTATGCTCGGTTGGCGGCAAATTCTTTTTTAAATTTTTAATTCCCAGCCCAATAAACATTTCTAGTGCCTTTAATTTCAAATGTCGAAACATATTTTCCTTTTTCATACATCTGAAATTTATTAAAACCAAAACCAGCCAAAAAATCTTCCATTGTTTTTGCCTCTTTGTCTTCCAATCTTTTTTGTAGCTCCCTGGGCGTTATTTCATATCCTTCCTGCATAAATATTTTTTCTTTGAAATTTTTTACAAATTCATCATTGGATTGAGATAAAAAACTTTCGGCTGATGAAAAAAATATTTTATTTTGTGGATTTTGGATATCAAAACGAATAGTTGTCCTCATTGGCTCTTGAATTAGCATTCTACTTAAGAAAGAATGATCATAAAAATCAGAGTCAACTTTCACGTCAGGTTTTAGGTAGTCATCAAGGGTTTGAATTAAAACTTGCCTGCCGCTTTTGTCTGCACCCAAAAAACCAATTTCGTTAGTCGTTCTTACTAATGAATAATAGACTAAATAGCCAATTAGAAATACTACCCCTAAGCCGATTAAAATATTTTTTAGTTTGCCATTCTTATTCCCTGCTATTTGTTCCATATTTTTTAAAATTATTTTTTAACATTTTTATAGTGTATTAAGAAATTATTTTTAATATTATCGTCAATTTTTAGAAGTTCATAATAAGAATTAAATGCCTTGTTTAGATCGTTAAAAAAATCGTACAAAGAAATGCATATAATCCCATTAATAACCGATAAATGCCCCGGATCATTTATAATTCCACTTATTAAACTTTTATGTAAGTTCCATCCATGCACACTATCACATCGGAAAGATTTATAAATAAAATTTTCTTTACCCGAGTAGTTATTTGGAAAATATTTCGAAATAAAATTTGTAAATCTTTGACCAACATCACCTCCCCCATTGGCATATGCAGAGAGTGAGTCTATGGCAGAACAAATACTTATTAGAACCACATGACCGATACCTCCACAATTTGGATATTCTTTACTTGTTAGAAGTCTATTAATTTCCAAAAAAATTCCTTCACTGTAAATTTTTTTCATAAAATCAGCAATAATAACATTAGGTTCTTTCGAAATGTCATTAAAAGATGGCCATGTATTTGTTAGATGATATTCAATATTGTTTAAATCAATCATATATCGTTTTATTTACCTTTATTTAAATGATGTCGAAAGGCTCTTCTGAATCCAGCTTCTTCTGCCTCTTTAACTGTTGGACAATAAAATTCACCTTTATTCCTTTCAATTTTTGTATTATCGTATTGCTGATCGAAAGGTAAGTGATAAATTTTCGTACCATCAGCTTTAGAAATATTGCATTTAATACAGGGGTAATTTTTATCGAATTTATAATTTTCCATAATGTCAATATTTAATTCTTTAGCAAACCGCCTTGCTAAATCTGATAACTCTGTAGATGTATAAAAAATTGCCTTTACTTTTTTTGCAGGATTGGCGTCTTTATACTGGAATACTGTGCCGAAAAATTGAAAGATATGTTTCTCGTAAATAGTTCTAAATTGAGACCAATTTTTACATTGAATAATAATAAATTCTTTCTTTTTTTGACAAATTAAATCTCTCCCCAAATCTTCATATCCTTTAAATATTCCGACATACTCCACGTCATAACCCTGTTCCTCATAAAGATAACCAATATATCTTTCATAGAGCCGACCAATTATCCATTTTGATTTGGGTCTTTTCCAAAAACGATCTAGGGCCATTTGATTTCTTTCAATGCTCGGCAATTTTCGATATTCTTCTTTTGTTAAATATTTGGTAGCCTCATCTTGTAGTTCCTCCTCTGAGTATTCTTTTAATACTTCTTGATCAATCATCTCTAGATTTCCTATTTCCTCTTCTCTTAGGTCAACTAAAAAGGGGCAAATATCCTCATAATACTTAACGAGGTATTCATATATTTTTCTTTCTTTTAAAGCTTGTCTTTTATCAAGTGAATATTGCTTTACCAAATCGGAAGCTCTTTCGGCTGGTCTTTTCTTATGAATTAACCAATCAATATCATTTTTATCTCGTAGCTTAAATAATTCATCATAAGCTTCCGCTAAATGAGGAAATCCTTTTTGTCTTTCCTGTGCCATCTTTCTTACTTCTTCCTTTAGCAATAAATAGCCAGCATATTGATTTGTTATAGTACTCCGTTCATTCGTTAAATCTTTTTTTCCGATACTGATTAATCTTAATAATTCTCTTAATTCATTCAATTTTTCTTCATAATAAGTCATAAACTTTTTGTATAATTACACTTAGGATAACCTGAACAACCCATAAATTTTCCAAATTTACCTTCTCGAACAACTAATTTTTTACTACAATTCGGACAAAAATAATTTTCAAATCTGTTAATGTCGCCCCTTGGTATCAAAGGTTTAATTAATTGCTCGATTTCTTTTTTTTCTTTTAAATAATCGAAGTTTTTAAATTCTGGTTTCGTATAATTATCTAATTCTTCTTGCTTCCTTTTTTTCCTATTTTCTTTGACTCTTTCCCAAATATATTGGATTAATGCAATAAATGCCCAAAATAAAATAATGTAAATAATAGCTTCCATATTATTTTAATAGTTTATTTAAATCCTCTTTATTTATTCTCTGGTATAAATTGCTACTATTTTCAAAATTTAATTTTTTAATCAATTTTATATACATAAGCAGTCTGACCGATTAACTCAGTAGGTAGCTCACCCAATCCAAAATCATCCGATGTCGTTTCTATATAATAATATTTAATACCATCCACTTCATAATAAGCAGGGTCCCAATTTGGGTTGCTATTTCTTAGATTATTATCTTCAGTGGGATCCAAGCCAACCCCATTTCCCAACTAATTGTTTAATGGGCGGAGCCTCGGGGGTAACAAAATCAGTAATATTTGTAAAATTAGAAGTAAAATTATGAGTTTTATAATTTACATAATAATGATACCAGTCATAAGGTATATCAACTTGAAAATTATAAATCATTTGGTTGTCATCATCAACATATTCTAAAATTTTATTTTTTATAACATCCCCACCATTGGGATGTAGATCGTATTCATTAGGAATCCCATCATTATCATTATCTAAATTTTCGATTTTCTTACAATAATTTCCGCTGGTATTTATGGGATAAGCCCATTCATAGCCAATATCACAATAACAAATATATGACCCATCTGTATTTGTTTCACCTAAATAACTATTTTGATATTTTATATTACAACTTTCATCATATGATATACATCGATTGTACGGTTCATAAAATAGCTGATTAGACGGACAACTTGTGGTTGGAGAATATGTTGTATTGGTAGTAGCAACCGTTTCGGGGATATCAACTTGCGCGCCTGATTTAATCAAATTAAGATTTTGATTGGTAATGCCTAATCCTAAAAATCTCATTATGCTATAAGCCGCTTCTCCATCTTTCATATAAATTTTGCGACAAGTTTTGGGATATATGTACCAAGCCTCACCATGTTGCTGTACTTGAAGTAAAATCTTACCTTTTAAACGATTTGCCAAAGAATTGCTCGAACATATACTTGATAAATTTTTCATCTCCGTGGTATCTGAAACCGATGGTATTTTATTTAAATCAATATCAGTAATACCAAGACCAAAATTCCTCATCATCTGATAGGCCACTCCTCCATCTTTCATATAATACTTACTATTATCTGCTGGATTAACATACCAAGCCTCCCCATTTTCTTCAACCTGTAAAAGAATATAACCCCTAACATTATCAATCACTGCAGCATGCCCAATCATAGGGAATAGCATAATCACCAGGGCAGTAATAAAAAATAGTTTTTTCATAGATTTATTAAATTTAGTTATTATTTTAAAATAATTCATTTACAGCTACCCCCATGGCATTTGCTATTTTTTCAATATTTGCTAGAGTCGGATTTTTAAGGCCATTCTCTATACGACTGATATAACCTCTATCCATACCTAAAGCTCTGGAAATATCGCCTTGAGACATTCCTTTCTCTTGTCTGATTCGTCTTATATTGTCGCCTAATCTTTTAGAAATTTGAGTCATATTTGTATTAATATTTTATATCCTATTGCTTTATTTGACAATATTGTATTATAATACAATA
>JAPLYC010000086.1 GCA_026395755.1 Candidatus Parcubacteria bacterium
AGTGCTTGAAACCGGTTCAAAGACGATAATGATATTGCGGGTTGGTTTTTCCTCAATGAATTTCAGGCAGAGATCCAAGGCATGGACTGATCCGACGGGAATGAAAATGTTTTCCTCGGGGAAATTTTTAATCAGTTCCAGTATATGCTGCTCTCTTGCCTTAAAAATTCCGCCACCCAGCTTTTTATCAATTTCAGTTATCGAAACCCCTTGTTGACGCAACTGATAATAGGTTCGGTAACTGGAACGAAAGTCAGACCTTTCCAGCGGGATGAACTTGATTTTACCGCCAAATTGCCAGATAAAAGTCGCCTGCAGATCAGCCCGCTCGCCAGAGTTATTTTGGGGGAATAAGCTGCCGGTAATAATCTGCTGGTTTAAAGTTTCTGGACTGACGTTGACCATATAATCCATAACTGCCTGGCGCGATTGTCCGTTAATCATGGTTTCAGCTTGAGGTGGCATGCCTTCCAGCCCGATTGCTTTAAAATTCATCTTTGCGTGCATGATTCGGAACATATTGTAGGCATTCTGTTCCGATAAAAGAAATAAAGGGTCGTAAGGCGGTTTTTGATCAACCGTGATGTGGCCATAGCCCAGAATTACAATGGCTGATCTGTTTGTGTTTTGCCTGAATCTGACCATGGTTAATAGTGTAAGAAAATCTTTTTCGTTTTTGATTAATACCAAACGAAAAATTTCCTTAAGTTCAGGATCAGAGATATTTTGAATGTACGTTTCCGTCGGATCTGGCTGTTTCAACTGGCTCAATTTAGTATCAGTTTTGATAAACAAAATTGAGATTAAAATCAGGCCAAGAAATAATAGCTTTAGGCTATAATTGTTGTTCATTATTTCCTCCTTAAGAAGTATGTTTCAATTTAACAGATAAATTATAATTTTGTCAACCAGTCATAAAAAGAAAAACCCCGAACCTTACGGTTCTGGGTTTTTTTGTTAGTTATTTTTGCCGATAGGTTGACAGAAAGTCTGCCAGTCTGGTGAGGGCATCAATCATGTCATCGGAATGGGGGAGGAAAACAATCCTGAAATGATCAGGCTGTTTCCAGTTGAAGCCTTTACCCGGCACCAAAAGTACGTGTTTTTCCCGGAGAAAATCAAGTAGAAATTTTTCATCGCTTTTGATGTCGAATTTAGCAACATCAATCTTTGGGAAAAAATAGAGGGCGCTAAGCGGTTTAACACAGGTAATGCCTTCGATTTTGGTCAGCATTTGGTAGCCGATTTCGCGTTGTTCATATAACCGGCCGCCTTTTTTTGTCAGGTCATAGATGGACTGATATCCTCCCAAAGCCGTTTGAATTGCCAGCTGACCAGGAACATTGCAGCCCAGGCTCATGTCACTGAGCATGCTGAGGCCTTCCTTGAAGTCTTTGGCTGAGCTGACATCACCAGAAAGCACGACCCAGCCCGCACGATAACCCGGAAGTCGATAGGCCTTGGACAAGCCATTGAAGGTCACAAAGAGCACATCATCGGCCAAAGAAGCAATGGAAACAGCTTCAGCGCCGTCGTACAAGATCTTGTCATAGATCTCGTCGGAGAAAATGATCAGTTTGCGTTCTTGTGCTTCCTGGACAATTCGTTTCAGAATGTCCCTAGGATAAACTGCGCCTGTCGGGTTGTTGAAAGGGATAATCACAATGCCTTTGGTTTTGGCAGTGATTTTTTCGCATAAATCACCAATATCCGGAAGCCAGCCTGACTGTTCGTCGCAGAGATAGTGGACGGGTTTGCCTCCTGCGAATTTAACTGCCGCGGTCCATAAAGGATAGTCAGGTGAAGGCAGCAGAATCTCGTCGCCGCGGTTGAGCAGGGCATCGCAGACTTTGCGAATACCTTCGGACACGCCGTTAGTCAAAATTACATTATCAATGTCCAGATTGGTAAAGCCTTTGGTCTGGCAAACCTGCATAATGGCTTTGCGGGCAGGGAAGATACCCTTAGAATCCGCATAGCCTTCGGCATCGACGAGATTTTGAGCTACATCATGCCTGATTTCGTCCGGGGCATCAAAGCCAAACGGCTTAGTATTGCCGATATTCAGCTTAAGAATTTTATGTCCGCTGGCTTCAAGTCTTTGGGCCTCTTTCAGTAATGGCCCTCTGATATCGTAACCTACCCCCTCAAACTTATTGGATTTGCGATATTCCATGGGTTTTCCCCTCCTTTTTCAAATGAACTATTTACCTAATTTAACAGAAAATATCGGCTTTGTCAATAATTTGTAAAGAACAGGGAAAATATGATAAAATATAAGTATAATTAAGTCCCTGCCTCCGCCCTTTTGGGGGCTACGGCCGGCAGGCGAAGTATGAAGCTACATTAATTTAAACTTTAGACTTTATACTTTTAACTTGCTATATATGTGTATCAAAATCGTTGAATTAATCGGTTGTTCAGAGAAAAATTTTGAAGATGCGATAGCTGATGGAGTCAGGCGCGCTGGTAAGACTATCAGGGGGATTACCGGGGTTGATGTGATTGGCCAGACAGCGGTTGTTAAGGATAATAAAATCGTTGAGTATCACGTCAACATGAAAGTCGCATTCAAAGTGGAATAATTAAATTAAGTATCTGCCTCCGCCCTTTAGGGGGTTACGGCAGGCAGGTGAAGTCTGAAGTCAGAAGTATGAAGTCCCTTTTTCGGACTTCGATCTTCGGCCTTCGGTTTTCTAATTTTATGTTTAAAAAATTATTACTTAAAAACGGGTTGCCTGTTGTTTTGGCGCCTAAAAAAGAAAGTCAGTCTGTTGCCCTATTTTTAATTTATAAGGTTGGTTCTCGTTATGAAAAAGAAGCTAAAATTTTCGGTATTTCCCATTTTATCGAGCATTTGATGTTTAAAGGCACGAAAAAAAGGCCATCTACCTTGGCTATTTCTAAGGAATTGGACAGTATTGGCGCGGATTATAATGCTTTCACGGCCAAAGATCATACGGCTTATCATATTAAAGTTAATGCGGAAAATCTTGATTTAGCCTGCGATATTTTATCTGACATGCTGCACAATTCATTGTTTGATAAGGATAAGCTAGAACAGGAAAAAGGAGTTATCCTGGAAGAAATAAAAATGTATGAAGACCAGCCGATTCAGTACGCGGAAATGTTATTCGAAGAACAAATTTTTTCCGGCAGTGATCTGGAACACAATATCGCCGGCACCAGGGCCTCGGTCAAAGGTATTAGCAGGGAAGATATCATCAATTATCTTCAAAATTTTTATTCTCCGCAAAATGCGATTTTAGTTATTGCCGGCAAAATTGACAAAAACATCAAAAAGATATTGGACAAATATTTTGTTCGCCCCGGCTTTGGCCAGAATTTTAAAACCAAGGCTGAATTTAAGAATTTGGCGATTAAACAGAAAAAGCCTCAGGCTATATTGAATTATAAAAAAACAAACCAGGCGCATATTGCTTTGGGTTTTCCCGCGTATTCTTATTTTGATCCCAAGCTCTATGCTTTTTATATTTTAGCCACTATTTTGGGCGGCAATATGAGTTCGCGTTTGTTTATTGATGTCAGGGAAAAACAAGGCTTATGTTATTATATCCGTGCCCAGGCAGATGTTTATGAAGATACCGGAGATTTATTGATTCGCGCCGGTTTAGATGTTAATAATGTAGACAAGGGCTTAAAAATCATTGCTCAAGATTTGAAAGCCATAAAGGAAAAGGGCATAACATCGGAAGAATTGCTTAAAGCCAAAAAATTTTTAAAAGGCAGGCTTACCATGCAATTGGAGGAGCTTAATGATTTGGCGGAATTTTATGGCCGTGAATTTTTACTGGTTAAACACTTGCTGACACCCGAACAGAAAATTAATAAAATTTTAGCAGTTACCAGACGGGAAGTGAATCAGGTGGCCAAGGAAATTTTAAATAAGCAAAAGCTTAATTTTGCCATGGTCAGTCCGTTTAAAGATAAGAATAAATTTATAAAATTGTTAAATATTTAGACTAACATTTATGAAGTCCAGGAATATGTCCCACGCAGCGAGATCCGCCTCTGGCGGAACAAAAGTAATCATTGCCAACTGGAAAATGAATCTTTCTATCAATGAAGGTATTAAGTATATTAAGGCTTTAAAAAAAGGCAAGGCTGAAATAGCGATCGCCGCGCCCTTTACTTTTTTAGCTGATTTGAAAAAAAATATTGGCAATAAAAAAATTAAATTAGCCGGTCAGGATGTTTCCCGTTATGAAGTTGGCGCGTATACAGGAGAAGTTTCAGCTAATATGCTTAAAGAAGCAGGCTGTGCCTATTGTTTAGTCGGTCATTCAGAACGCAGAATATATTTTCAGGAAAACGATAGGGAAATTAACCAAAAGGTTAAAAACCTTTTGCAATATAAAATTACGCCGATAATTTGTGTCGGGGAAAATGCCGAACAAAGGAAAAAAGGTTTGACTAAGCAAATAATTAAAGCGCAACTTTTAGCTGCTTTGCAGGGGATAAAGAATGTCCCGTTAATTATCGCCTATGAACCGGTTTGGGCCATTTCCACTTTTCAAAAAGGTAAAAATGTTAAAAGCGCGGGTATTTTTGACATAATTGCCATCCATAATTACATCAGGAGTTTATTGGAAACAAAGTTTATGAATATCAGGATTATATACGGCGGGACTGTTAACCCGGAAAATAGCCAGGCAATTTTAAGTCTTAAAGAAGTCGAGGGCGCATTAGTCGGAGGAGCCAGCTTGAAAGTTTCCAGCTTCAATGCTATAATCCAAAGTACTTAATTATGTATAATATATTACCTTTAATCATAATTTTGATTTGTTTGGCAGTAATTCTGGCTATTATTTTTAAAAAGCTGCCACTTTTGGCTGTTTTTGATGTTAATGCCATTCCTGAAGAAAAAGAAGCTGAAACCAAAAATAAAATTATGGAACAAAGACTGGATAGGCGCTTGAAGTTAATAATAGAAAAAATAAAGCCTTTCTGGCAGCTGCTGGCTAATTTTTTTCAGCGTAAAATAAAGGCATCGAAAGAAAGAATAGCCAAATTGGAAGAAAAATATCAGGCTAAAACCAAGCAGGAACCATTAACAACCAAGGAGGAATTTGAAACCAAAGAAAAGAAAATAGCCAAGTTGCTCCAGGAAGGCGAAAATTTGGCTAAGTCAGAAGATTATAATTCTGCGGAAAATAAGTATATTGAAATTTTAAATTTAGAGGCAAAAAATATAGAGGCATATCGCGGTTTAGGCGATCTTTATATTTTACAAAAACAATTCCAGGAAGCAATCCAAACATTTAAGCATATTATAAAACTGAATAAAACCGACAGCCTGGCTCATTTTGAACTGGCGGAAGTTTTTGTACGATTGGAAGATTATGATAATGCTCTGAATAATTTGAATAAAGCCCTGGAAATTGAGCCTGTAAGTCCGAAGTATCTTGACCTTTTACTGACAATTAGTATAATTATAAAAAATAAGGAAATGGCCAAAGAGGGATTGACCAGGCTAAAAGCCGTAAATCCTGAAAATGCTAAAATTGAGGAATTTGAACAAAAGATAAGGGAACTTTAAATATTGGCTGATTTTTAAATTTAGATCGAGTAAGGTGCGATTTTTTTTGTTTTAAGGCAGTTAAGAATGTTATCTAAAATTGCGGTCGGTCTACCAACTTCGCTTCCTGAAGTTGTGGGTCAGTCCGTAGATACTCGCCGTTGTACCCTTCGACTCGCTTCGCTCGCTCAGGGCTTCGGCTCTAGAGATAATGAAAGATGTTTATGGTCGGTCTACCAACTTCGCTTGCCGAAGTCACGGTTAGTCCGATAATTATAGGCCGTTGTAGCTCCCACCTACGCTGCGCTACGGTGGGCAGGCAGTTAAGAATGTTATCTAAAATTGCGGTCGGTCTACCAACTTCGCTTCCTGAAGTTGTGGGTCAGTCCGTAGATACTAGCCGTTGTAGCTCAGTTGGTAGAGCAACTCCATGGTAATAAACAGGTCTAGTTAAAAACAGAGTATTTAGCTAAGCTGAGGCAAGAAACGGAAATTAGCGGTCTGTTTCGTCCTTAAACAGGTCCTCGGCTATACAAAATATAATTTTTACAATTGAATATATCATTTCGCCGTCGTAGCTCAGTGGTAGAGCAACTCCATGGTAAAGTCTGAATGACTTTTGCCCTTTGCCGGGGAAACCCAGCACCGACTCCCGAATTACGGTTAAAGGCCAGCACTGGCTCAGACCGTTGCGTCATCATTGGACGCACGAACGACTGACAAGGGTGGCTAACTCCGCGAGGATATGCCAAACATACAGTCTAACCCCCAAATAAGTGCTTTAGAAATTGGGGTGCAAGTGAAGGAGTAGGTCCGCGGTTCAAATCCGCGCGACGGCTTAAGATAAAACTGCTGCTAATTTAGGAGCGGTTTTTTTTATGCAAATACAAAGCTTAGCAGATCGCTTTTGCGAATATTCTCGCTATATCCGTGGATATTCTTCCGATACCATTAGGCGTTATCAGCAGACAATCAGGAATTACAGCCAGTTTGCCAAAGTTACCGACATTGAGCAGGTGACTAGTGATAATGTCAGAGGATTCTTTTTTCATGGGAGGACTGAAAACGATTGGGGAGTTAATACTTTCATCACTTACCACAAATCGCTGGTTGTGTTCTTTCGCTGGTGCGTGGGAGAAAAGGTCTTGCCCTCAAATCCGGCTGAAGAAATTGAGATTCCCAAACTGGAAAAGAAGCTGCCGCCCAAATTAACAAGACAGGAAGCATTGCGTATTCTTGAAGTCGTTTATAATTATCCGTATAAATACAAATTCCTAAGATATAGAAACCAGGCGATCTTTGCCGTGTTCCTGTTTGCCGGGCTTAGGAAAAAGGAATTGCTTAAATTAAGATTTACCGATGTTGATATTCCGAATATGTCCATCTTTGTTTATCA
The DNA here is from genome assembly GCA_026395755.1 of Candidatus Parcubacteria bacterium. Taxonomy (GTDB): domain Bacteria; phylum Patescibacteriota; class Patescibacteriia; order CAIXNZ01; family CAIXNZ01; genus JAPLYC01. Next base: position 6,936 of record JAPLYC010000086.1, read on the forward strand.
GGGCAAGGGGAGCAAGGATAGGATTATACCCATACCCTCTAAGCTGGTAGAGATATTGAATAACTATCTTGCAGAAAGAAAACGCCTGAATAAAACCTGCCCGGAGTTCTTTGCCTCTTTAAACCACAATATCGGCTTGACCAACACAGGATTGAAGCGATTAGTTGAGCTTATGTCTAAAACATCAAAAATCAAATTTACAATACACAAGCTAAGGCATACCTTTGCGACATTAATGCTTGAGGGCGGCTGCGACATATACAGCTTATCCCGGATGATGGGGCATTCTGACATTAAGACTACAACCATCTATCTGGCCGCAAGTGCGGAGCATTTGCGCTCCCAGATCATTAAGCACCCGTTAAATAACCTTTAAAATTAGTGTCATTATTGGCTTTTTGGACGCTTGATTTCTGCCTGAAAAAAGCGTAAAGTTAAATCATGGTTATAACATTATTTAATATCCGTGATAATATGAAATCATTAGAAAAAAGAATAAAAAAGAATACCAAGCAGGTGCGTGAAATGCACAAAAAAAATCCCCATAGAGACTGGAAATATAATTTAAGTCCGGCAAGAATTAAAGAACTTGAAAAAGTAATGAAAGTATAATAAAAAACTCTATGCAACTAACCGACCATGAAATCCGCGATATTCGGAAATATCTAGAAAGCGGAAAACCCCTGCCTGACAAATATCGCTTCCTGCTTTTTGCTGATAAAAGGGAAGTAGAGCTTGTCTGGAATGGCAAAACTAACGAAGTTACCAATGTCGTGCTGCCTTTTCAGGTTATTGAGCAAGTTGATGAACCGAGGGCAGAAGCAGATAAAGATGCTAAAAAGCAGTCTTCTCTTTTTGATTTTGATGCCAGGGGCCGGCAGATTAAGGGCTGGACTAATAAATTAATCTGGGGAGATAATAAACTTATACTCTCAAGCTTAAAAAATGGTCCATTACGACAGGAGATTGAAGAACAGGGAGGGTTAAAATTGGTCTACATAGATCCACCGTTTGATGTCGGCGCTGATTTCTCAGTTAATATTGAAATAGGCGGCGAGGAATTTACTAAGCAGCCAAATATACTTGAAGAAATCGCTTACCGTGATACCTGGGGCAAGGGGGCTGATAGCTTTATCGCCATGATATATGAGCGTTTATCATTAATTCGGGATTTATTAGCTAAGGACGGCAGTATTTATGTGCATTGTGATTGGAGGGTAAATAGTTATATGCGATTAATTCTTGATGAAATCTTCGGCAGTGAAAATTTTCGTAATGAAATAATTTGGGAGAAAACTTCAACTGGTAATAAAGCTATATCAGATAAGCAATTCCCAAAAGTATATGACTCAATAATATTTTATTCAAAAAGTACTGACAGTAAAATCAATCTTCAATATGAAAAATATGATAAAAACTACATTGAATATAATTTTCAATATGAAGATACGAGAGGCCGGTACAGAAGACAAATTTTAGGTACTAGAGGTGCGGTATCAATCGCTCAATTAGAAAAAGAAGGTAGGATATTAACAACGAAATCAGGGAAGAAGTATTTTAAACAATATCTTCATGAAAGTAAGGGATTACCCTTAACTGATTTTTGGCTTGCTACAAAGGTTCCTGACCTAAGAAGACAAGGAGGAATGACAGCAGAAAATTTAAATTATCCGACACAAAAACCAGAAATTCTAATTGAAAGGATTATTAATGCTAGTTCAAATGAAAATGATTTGGTTGGCGATTTCTTCTGTGGTTCAGGTTCAACGTTGGCAGCCGCTGAGAAATTAAATCGTAAGTGGATTGGTTCTGATTTGGGTAAATTTGCCATACATACTACCAGGAAGAGAATGCTTTCAGTTCAAAGGGAAATGAAAAAAGAGGGTAAGGATTATCGCGCGTTTGAAATTTTAAACCTTGGTAAATATGAACGGCAGCATTACATCGGCGTTAACCCAAATTTGCGTGATGAAGAAAAGCAAAAACAGATTGCTCAACGAGAAAATGATTTTATTGATTTGATTTTAAAAGCATATAAAGCTGAGCCGGTTGAAGAATTTAAAACTTTCTATGGCAAGAAGCTATCAAGGTTAGTTTCAATCGGCCCAATTAATTTGCCAGCCTCTCGTCTTTTAGTTGAAGAAATAATAAAAGAATGCCAGGAAAAGAAAATCACCAAGGTTGATTTATTGGCTTTTGAGTTTGAAATGGGGTTATCTCCCAAGGCACAAGAGGATGCTAAAGCAAAGGGTATTGATT
>JAPLYC010000019.1 GCA_026395755.1 Candidatus Parcubacteria bacterium
ATTTCATAGTTTAGGGCTTAGAAATTAATAAGTAATTTTTCAATTTGGAAATCTGCCAGATCAAGACCGTATTGGCGGTTAAAATAATTACAAAAATCATAATCAAGGCATTGCCGCCCAAAAATATACCGCCCATGATGGCAACGAGTGAGGCGCCAATAATTGTGACAATGTTATCCATGGCCACGCCCACGACCGCATCCCCTATCCTGCCGTTGGGATTAACGGAAAAATTATGAACCACAATCATTTCACCCAAACAGCCGATCACACCCGCCAAAACACCGGCAATAACAAACGGCAGTCCGGTAATTGTGCAAAAAACTTCAATGGCGCGCACCATGCTTTCAGCGCAAAATAATATAGCTACGCCGGCCAAAGCCAGGTTAAACCAAATTACCAAATTTGACTTTTTGAAATAATATTTTTCTTCCTCAATAATTTCAGTTGTCTGAGTAGCTTCGTGTTTGGCTGATTTGCGAAAATTAAACAGAATAAACAAGGCTAAGACAAAAACAACTGCGCCGACCGGACGGATTAATTGATACAAGTCCCCGGCCATGCCAAGTTCTTCATTTTTTACCTGGCCAAAAATCACCATACTTAGGGCCACAATGCCGGTTAAAACCGTTAATGCCGTAGAAACTGAAATAGAAGTATCTATTTCAGACAAACCTGGCTTTCTTTTATGCTCGGACATCGGCCTTACGCTACCCAAAAATTTAAGATATGGGAACATAAGCAATTTTTTATTAAGTCGATTAGCGAGGTTCTGACGGAATATCGCCCAGGTGGCGTAGAGAATATTATAAATATTGGAACCAAAAGTCGTGGCCGCGGCAATAATGGCGTAATTAATGGCCATGGTCATATCGGTGTTTCTTAAACTCAAAGAAATTAAAGCAGCGACCACTCCCAGCACCATATCAGGGAAAGCCGTACCAAATGACTGTAAAAGACCGCCGGCCAAATGCGTCCGCTCATGTAGTACCTCAGTTGTTTCTTCAATTATTTTAGCAGTGCCGCGCAAAGTAAAGGCCGCGCCAATGCCTAAAATGAATAAAACGGCAATAATCCTTATGGAACCGCTGTATTCTTCACTTAAAAATATACCCAGCCCAAAACGCAAAATTAAGGCACTAATTATCAGTATGAATAAAAATAAAAGACGATTTTTGGTAAAGCTCATTTTATTTGATTAAATTAATTTGCACATTATTGCAAATTTCCAGTGGTTGAGATTCAAATTTGCCGATATTTCTGGTATGGCTGAAATAATCTATTTCCGTTGGTGTCCCCGGATAATAGTAACAACCGTTTAAAGCAGTTTTATCATCAGCAATTAAAAACAATTTCATTATACCCTCGCCGCTGCCGGCTCCGTTTTGATCAACCACACTCAGATACAATTGTTTATTATCCAACCAAAGATAGTAGGGATTATTTTTATCAGTTGCAATTTTATCTTTTATTTCTATAAACTTGCTCCAGACATTATCCCCCTCGTTTGCCTTTAATAACCCGACGAATTGCGGCTTAAACTCAACAGGGGCATCAAGTAATATATTCATTGAACTTTGCATAACCAGCGCATAATAAATATTTCCATAAAGGAAATATTTTTGGATTTGTCCGGAGTTAATATCGGCGGGCAAGCTCAAATTGGGTTTGGTTATTTCATCCAGAGTATTTATATCGGCAATGGGTTCATTTATCGGCGCGTTATTAACCGATAATTGCGGAGTAGACTGCTTTGAACTGCAGGCTGAAAGAAAAATCGTAATAAAAAAAAACAAAACAAAGTATTTTTTCATGAGTATAAAATAAATTTTTAAAATTATTTTTTAAGAAGTTTTAGTTTCTCTGAGCGGGAAAGCTTTTTTAGCTTTGCCTCAGCCCTGGATGCAGTGGAACGGTTACGGAATTTTTTAGAATAAGCCAGCTTTACCGGCCTGCGGCTGCGGGTATATTTGGCGCCACGCTTAGAATCATTATGCTCATCAATCCTGCGAACTAAATCAGTAGTAATTCCTGAATATAAGGTCTTGTCAGCACATTTTACTATATAAAGATAATACATTTTTTTAAAAATTACCAACTGCCGTAATCGTTACTATCTGAGAATAGCTGCCTGGAGGCGCATTCCACTTTATTTTTACTCCATGGCAAAAAAGAGTTAACCCCAAAGTAACACCGTCTACCGGTTCGCTGTTTGAGGCAAATATATTATCAATATTATTCCCAAGATACGCGTCAGGATCTGCTGATGTGCTCCAGTCAGCTGCTTTAGCCGGTAAAGAAATAATTGCTTGATCATCATAATCAGAGCATAAACCTGTAAATTCAGGCCAATCTGTCGTATCTGCCGTCTGAATACCAATTCCATATTCGCCATACAGACCCGACAAGGTACCGCTAGCATCTATCTGTAACGGTGTATCATTTTCTCCTTTAATTTCACTGGTTACAGTGCCATTAGTAGATTGAAAACCCTGATTTTGCCTGATATAGCCTGTATAACCGTTTGGGGCATTTGTAGTAACACTTGCGTTATAACCGCAAGTTTGAATGGCATCAGCTGTTAACAGTCCCAAGGTGCAGGCATTATTTGATATTGCCAAGCTCAAAGTCGGATCAACACTGGCCGTGATATTCACATTATCATCAAGAAAAATCGCGTCTTCGCTATTGATGGTGACATCATATAACATTGGGGAAGCGCTGGTATCCGAAGTGGAAAAATTGGCCTTATATTCGATATATCTTCCTTGAGGGCTGGTGATACTACTTCCCGAAGGATTAGTAACCGCGGCTGACCAGTCAGACCAAGGCAAAGGCGGTTCAGAAACTGGGTAACCAATACTAATACTATTTATAGTAAATGTAGCAGTATCCCCAGCTTGAATATTTAAATTACGAAGGTCAAATCCGATTTCATTAAAGGCGGATATAGTTGTATAAGTAAAATATACCCAATCATTAACCGTGTTACCCCAAACATATGTTTCACCCTCATTACCTTCCGCCCAGTCATCTTTAGCACCAAAAGTATTGAACATATATACACCAAAATCACCGATTGTAGAATCAGTGTCTACTCGTACTCTGCCGGTTATAGTTGATCCAGCCGGGAAAAAATTAGCTGGCTTGCCTGTATTAATCCGGACATAATAATCAGAATCAGCTATCGTCGGATTGGAAAAAACAGTATCGCCAGTTATTTCGTTTTGACCGGTAAATTCTCCGCCCCATGCTGTAATCCAGGTGGCATCTAAGACAGTGGGGTTATTCCAAGTAACCGGCCAAGTCGGCCCGGTAAAGAAAGAAGACGGCAATTCGATTTTAATCCAGTCAATCTCTAAAGAATCCGAACTATCCATAATATAATCGGAATATACATTTACCCCTGCGAGATTAAAAGCTTGTGTAGTTGTATATGTTACTTCCTGCCACGTCCCAAAATCACTTTCGTATAAAGTTATAAAATTTGAGTCTAGCCAGTCTTCCTGTGTAGTAGAATTAAAAACTCCTATATAGGCATAGGGAAAAGAAATTGCATCTGCAATATTTAATTTAACCCTGGCAGTGATTACCGAACCTGCAGGATAAAAAGCAGGGTTTTGGTCTTCATGTCCGGTTAAAAATTCAATGCTGGCATTTGTATAGCCCACGCCTAGAGGATCAGTATGCTGACTAAAAACCACTTCATTACTCGCTTCATTTTTTGTCAAAAAGACAGTCCCGGGACCGATGGAAGGAAATTCAGAAAAATCAGTATGATAAATATCTGTCATCAAACCGTCATCAAATTCATTAATCCAATCCGTATTCAGGGAAGTTTTAGTTTGAAAAGTGAGGTCAGTATTGGCAGGTAAATTTTCATTCCAGCTAATAGTATTAAATGTTACCGGATCCCCTGCTCCGGCATCAAAAACTTTAGATATCATTGTACCTGCGGTACTATATGTGGGTATATTTCCGGCGTCCTGCGCATAAATTAAAAATGGTTCTCCTCCATCAGGAGTTGGTTGCCAGACAAAATATGCTCCGCCGGAACCGTCACTAGACATATTTACAGAGAAAGCTAGTTCCGTGGAGAACGGATTAGTATCTGGTGAAACTGTTTCGCCGTCAGTGGTCCAATGTGTATTGCAACCCGCGTCGATTTTTTGAGCATATATGTATCTGGGAGAGTACCCCTCGGTCCAACCGACTATAGCTTCGCCTGCATTATCACTTGAGATCGAAAGATCGTTGTATGATCCCCATCTTTCTATTCCCGACATAACTTCCTCTTCCATAATCACCCCATCACTATCAACTCTACCGCAATAAATAGCCGTATGATACAATCTATCATCAAGATAGACGATTAGTGCACCGCCAGAACCATCAGTAGTGATTTCCGGACTAAATTGTTGTGTTGAAATAATATTACTATTAACCATTACTCCATTTGAACCCCATAATCGTGAGCCGTCGTCAGTATCAAGTCTTTGGGCAAAAACATTTCTATTCCAACTAAAGCCTTCTTCCTCCCAAGTAATTATGGCACCGCCCAAACCGTCAGAAACTATTTTGGGCCCAACCTGGTCATAAGTAGAATCACTAACAACGACACCATTTTCTGCCCAAGAAACAGCGCCGGAATTAATTTTTTGAGCATAAACATCAGTGCCATAGTTCCAAGTCATTATGGCACCCCCTGAACCATCAGTAGCTATTTTAGGTAAAGAAGCCCAATCTACGAGATCACTGATTTCTACACCATTAGCTGTCCATTGAACTACGCCGGAAGAATTAATTCTCTGGGCATATATATAATAATTCGGATCCGAAAAAGCTATCCATCCCATCACAGCTCCGCCGGCGCTATCAGCAACCATAACATTATAAAGTTTATCAGTTGAAGTATTGGATATGACTACAGGATTGTGAGAATTCCATTGAGTAATACCTGAAGAATCGATTCTTTGGGCATAGAGAGCTGTACCATCAATCCAGGAAATAATAGCCCCGCCTGCGTCATCAGCAACTATTTGAGGCTCAGTGCCAGCCGAGGAGGAAGAAATCGGTATACCTACACCCGACCCCCACTGGCCAACGCCACTGGAATTCATTTTTTGAGCATAAATATAACCGTTGTCATAATCCAAATAAGCAATTATAGAATTACCGCCTCCCCCATCTATTACCTTTGGCATTTGGGCCTGATGGGAGGTAACATCTACGCCATCTGTATCCCATTTTAGACCAAAAACATCATCAGCTACTATTTTAGCATCTCCGGGAGTACCACTGATATCAATGCTATTCCTAACATTTTCCGCAAAATCTGATATGCTGGTTTGAACCCAGGTCATAGCTGCGGAAGCATTGTATGTAATCGCTAAAATTAATAAAAAAAACAAACTCAAAATAATAAGTTTGCGGAATAAATTTGTTGCTTTTATCATAAAATTATGAACTTTATAAAAAATAAAGCTAGACCTGTTTAGCTTTATATATTATAACATAATTTTGCTAAGTAAACCCAAATACTTATAAACAGGCTGTACTATTTCTGAATTGAGTTACTGAGAAGTTTTATTGCTTCTACGGACAGCTTTTTCGCATTCTCAGGCGCACCTTCAAGTTTAATCACTTCTTCACTGGTAAACCATTTCAGATTGTTGGTTTCATTGTTTTGCGGGCTTAGTTCAAAAGTGTCAGCCTGGGCAAAATACATAAAATCAATATGCTGATGAAATTGGTTAATATTTTCCAGCAAAATATACATGGGCCGAATCAGCTGTCTGACATCCCCCATTGCTACTTGCTTATCAGGATTAAATAAAATTACATCAAGACCGGATTCTTCCTTAATTTCCCGCACGGCAGTTTCTTGCGGTAATTCATCACGATCAATATGACCCCCTACCGGAATCCAAATATTGAGTTTTTTGTGTAAATGCAAAAGAACTTTATTCTGATGAACAATAAAGGTCGTGGCTGTAAAATGTCGTGTAATTTCCATAACTTTTTAAATACTAAATTACCTTCTACCAAATTTACCCTGTCCTTGTCTAATACCCAGTCCCCGTCTATTCCCCTGCCTTCGTGGCTGAAATGGACGACTATTACCACTGCCAAAATTGGAATTTTTGCGCTTGGACCACTGTACCGGCTGCTCTTGAAATTGTTTAGGCACAAATTTTGGTTTGCGCTGCGGTGGAAGTTCGGGCACCGGTGAAATCGGCAGGCTTTTTCTGATCAGACGTTCAATCTCGCGCAATTCCTTACGCTGTTCCGGCTGAGCTAAGGAGATGGCATGTCCATGAACGCCAGCTCGGGCTGTTCTGCCAATTCGATGGACATAATCCTCGGTATTAGTCGGTAAATCATAATTGATAACAAGTTCAATGCCAGTAACATCAATACCTCTGGACGCTATATCAGTTGCCACTAAAATACGGTATTTACCTGATTTAAATCCGGCCAAAGCATCTTTGCGCTGAAATAAACTTCGGTCTGAATGAATTTCAGCGGCAGTATGCCCCATGTCCCTGATTTGTTTGGTGAGTTTTTTGGCGCCGTATTTGGTTCTGGTGAAAATAAGTGTCGAGCCTAAATATTGCTGTAAAAGCTTGTCCACCATTCGTGTTTTGGCGTCTTTGGGAATTATAAAAATTTCCTGAGTTAAATGTTCAGCAATTGATCCTGTCGGCGCCACTTCTACGCGAATCGGCAATTTCATGTAGCTGGTTGCCATTTTCATAATTTCCGGTGGAATGGTGGCTGAAAAAAGCATTGTCTGTCGATCAGCCGGCAATTCCTGAAAAATTTTCTTTATTTGCGGGGCAAAGCCCATGTCCAGCATACGGTCAGCCTCATCTAAAACAACTATTTTAACATTTTTAAGTTTAACGGTTCTTTGATTAATATGATCATTTAGCCGTCCGGGCGTGGCAATTATAATATGAGGATTGCGGTTAAGCGCCAGAATTTGAGGATATATAGGAGTACCTCCGATAAGGACTGCTGTTCGCAAGCCTAATTTGGTACCTACCTGTCTTAAGGCTTCGTCAACCTGCAATGCAAGATCACGAGTAGGTAAAACTACCAGTCCTGTTCCCTGAACCTGATTTAAGCGCTGAATCATGGGTATGCCAAAAGCCAGGGTTTTACCTGTCCCTGTTTGCGCCACACCGACAAGGTCTTTCCCCTGCAAAGCAGTGGGAATAGCCTGTTTTTGAATCAAAGTCGGGATTTTAAAATTTAATTTGGCCAATACCTCCATCAGGCTGGGCGCAATGCCGAGTCCGGAAAAAGTTTGGTTGTTTGATTGTGAATTGGGATTATTGTTCATATGTTTAAATTAAGGCCGAAGTCCGAAGGCCGAAGTATGAAGTTAAGATTTATATATTAAGTTTAGCAAAATTTGGGGTTTTTGTAAAAAAAAATAGGCAACGAAGGCGCCTAATTTTACTTAAAGCGTTTATCGATTTTCAGCATGAGTCAATTGTTACGTTTAACGAAAAACATATAACGTAACGCCAAACGAAACCGAATAACGATATACGCCAATGAACTTAGCTAGGTTTAAAGTATACCTTAACCAAAGGTATTTGTCAATGCCAGGACCGAGCACTCAATTCTGAGAGCTTTTCAAGTGATTAATGACTGCTTTGATTTCGCCATAACTGACACTTTCACCTAGCGCCTCTTTTAAGGGATTTAACAGCGCTGAACCGTGTTTTTCAATGGCAGCGGTAATTCTAGGAATTTTATTCTGCGGAACCAGGTCATTAACCTGCAATTTGCCGTCTAAAATATAGAAAGCCAAATGGTTCTCAATGGTCGTAAAAGATAATTCCCTGATCCTGGCGATTTCTGAAATCGTTTTTCCGGATTTAAACATATCAAATGAAGTAGCCTTGGTAACGGAATCGTGTTCTCGGAGTTCCTTGCGCTCACGCTTAGGAATTTTTTCTGATATTTTGGATGCTAAACAATGATGTTTACAATAAGTAACAACAACATTTAAAAATGGTTTGCCGTATTTGGCTAATTTAACATCGCCAAAACCCGAGATCTTTTTAAGTTCTTCCATAGTTTGAGGTAGATAAGTTGCAAGTTCAAGCAAAGTTGCATCGGAAAAAATAATGTAGGCCGGTACATTTTCCTGACGTGCCCAGTTATTTCTGACCAATTTAAGTTCATTGAATAATTCCTTTTCATAAGGCATTTCGTCCCCGGCTGCTTCCTGTTTAGAAATAGTTTTAACCAAGAATACCAGTTCTTTTCCCTGCAAAACTGCTGAACTTTTTTCCGTTAAGCCAAGGATCGGATATTCACTTCCCAATTGAGTGAGATACCCCGATGAAATTAAATCCTTAAGATAACAAAACCAATCTTCCTTGGAGATCTCATTGCCACTGCCATAAGATTTTAAATTTTTATGGCTAACTTTTATTTTTTCAGATTTTGAACCGCGTAAAAAATCAACTACATAAGTAAGTCCAAACCGGCTTTTTAGTTCTGCCACCGCTGAAATAGCTTTTTGCGCAATGACTGTACCGTCAAATTTTTCACGGGTACTCAGGCAAATATCACAACTATTGCAAGAATCAGGAGCTTCTTCACCAAAATAATTAAGAATGGCTTTGCGGCGACATTCGTTAGTCTCGCAAAGTGAGGCCATTTGAGACAATTTTCTCAGCATAATTCGTGATTGTTCCGGATTACCTTCTACCATGGCAAAATTTTTGAGTTTTATCACATCACCGCCGCTAAAATACAAAATCGCGTCACTTTTAAGGCCATCACGGCCGGCGCGGCCGGTTTCCTGATAATAACTTTCAATATTTTTTGGCAAATCAGCGTGAATAACAAAACGCACATTGGATTTATTGATGCCCATGCCAAAAGCAATTGTCGCCACAATGATTTTTACCTCATCTTTGGCAAATAAATCCTGGCATTCTTTACGGGCTTCATTGGTCATGCCTGCATGATAAGCCTGGGCAAAAAAACCATCGTGACTAAGTTTTGCAGCCAAAGTTTCCGTAGAATTACGTGACAAAGCATAAATAATGCCCGAATCATCATGATGTTGTGCCAGGTAATCAAGCAGATGTTCATACATTCCGCGTTTAGGTTCCACGAAATAATGAATATTCGGCCGGTTAAAACTGGAAATAAAAATTTTGTCAGTATTCAGCTGCAATTTATTTAAAATATCATCACGAGTCAGTTTATCAGCAGTAGCGGTTAAAGCAATAATCGGCACCTTTGGGAAATCATTTTTCAGGGATGAAAGCATCCTATATTCAGGCCGAAAATCATGTCCCCAATGGGAAATACAATGAGCCTCATCAATCGCAAACAAGGAAATATTGAGATCTTTTAAAAATTCCATAAATTGCCCGCCATTATTAAACAAGCGTTCAGGCGCGATATATAAAAGTTTAAGTTCTCTCCTCTTCAGCTGATCGAAGACAAAAGAGTATTCACCTTCCGATAGCGAAGAATTTAAATATGCCGCGCTAATTCCATTTACCTTCAGAGCATCCACCTGGTCTTTCATCAAAGAGATTAGTGGCGAAATCACGACAGTCAGTCCAGGAAATATAAGCGCAGGGATTTGATAACATAAAGACTTGCCGCCTCCAGTCGGCATTAACACAAAAGCATCCTGCCCCTGCAGGATCGTCTTTATTATCTCTTCCTGGTTAAAGCGAAAGGAATCATAACCGAATTTTTCTTTTAAAATTTGTGAATGTGAAAGCATGGAGGAAAATATACTATTAACTATAATTTTTAAGATAAGATTTAATTCTATCTGGATCTTCATTTTCCCTATCTCCTTTAAAATATATTTCTATAAAATCTATCCCAATGAGTTCTATAGCTTGGCATTTGTCAATATATGCGTAAATAACTCTTAAATCTTTTTTCTTCAAACTTTGGCAAAAGAATCTGGCCTTAATAATACTCAATTGGCCTGTTCTGGTAAGCACATGGAAATGTTTTCCGATTCCCATCGGAGAGCAATTTAGTATCTTTTTAAACTCAAGCAAATCAGAGTCCAAAGATCTGAACTTCTTGGACAAACACTTAAAATCTTTTTGAAATTCTGGAATACATTTAAAGTTCATCTGCATAATTTCTAACTGAATGAGTTTCATCGCGATAAAAAACTGTCTCGTAACTTATTTTTTCACCCATTTCATGAACTTTCCAGGGAGTATCCGAATGAGAATAATCGCTCAATTCAGCAGCGTTTTTCCAGGCTAAACGTGCTAAAACTTCATCAATATGCTGAATTTCCTGGGCTGATAGCAATTTTAAATCGGCTTCTCGTCTTGGTAAATATTTTTTTTGATCATGCTGAAAGTAATTGCTTTTAATTTTTTCAATCTCGCCTTTCTCAATCATTTGATCGGTTATTTTTTTAAACTCAACCGGTGTTGGGCCAAAATGATTCTTGATATAAGTAGCGCCAATTAGCTGTTCTTCAAATTTCTCATAATAATCAAAGTCAATAAAATATAGCAGTTTGTAGATCGCTGTTTCCCCAATATTCGGCCTGGCACCAACTTTTTCCAAAAGATAAAGTAAAACCTCTTTAAATTTCTTTACATTTGCTTTAGGCATAATAATTCTCATTTCAGGCTTAACTGATCTGTTAGTCTTATCATCTCCTAAATCAACCTCTATTTCCTTTTGATTGGCACTTAATAATTCCTCCAAGGACATATTAAAAACAGACGCCAATTTTTGCGCTTCAGAAATAGTTAATTCCCGTTCATCCTGCTCCACCTGCACATAAGTAGGCCGGGAAACTCCAATCTTGGACGCCAGGTATTCCTGTGTCATTTTATTCTTCTTTCGTTGTTCTAATATAAAATCACCGAGCATAATATAATCAGTATAAATATTGTAAAAATGTTTGTCAAGTGAAATGTAAAAAAGTTATACACAGCCTTTTTTCAAGCTGACTACAAAAAAGAATCAGGAGCCAAGGATGCCTAATTCTCATATATTTAAAGTATAAAACTATTTTGATAATTTATAGTGATTTTTCCCATTCACGGACAATTGCCAATGATTTGTCTTCTAACTCGGCTAAATGGACTAATTCTATCGGGTGCGTTAATTCCGAGTTGATTGCAGATGACTGATAATCTCCACCGTAATAATCTGCTGACACTTTTTCTTTCGGGCAGGCGAAAACTATTTTGGGAATTGCGCTCCACATCGATGCGCCAAGGCACATAAGACAAGGTTGCATGGATGCATATAGAACCGAATCGGAAAGATCGGAAGTTTTAAGATTTTTGCACGCCTCTTGAATTGCAGCCATTTCACCGTGACTCGTAGGATCATTTAATTTATTGCCGATGCTAATCCCCTCTCCGACAATTTTTCCATTTTTTACAACAATCGCTCCGGCAGGAAAACCGCCCTGCGCTACAGATTCTTCAGCTTTAATTATTGCTTTTAATAGAAATTGTTTATCATCCATATTATACTAATTTGTTTTAAATACGAGTTGACTTTAACTTTAACAAATGTTTATATTGCCAATCTCTTTCCTTAGTTACATTAATTGAGGCATTGTTAGGCTTTGAGGCTCTAAAAACAGCTTGTTGGGCATAGACTGCAGAACCATATGCATGTCTCGGAACATGCGCAGTGGCAACTGCTTGACCGCAAGCACGCGCAACCGAACGAGCAGGATTATCCGCTCCAACTTCCCGGGCTGCAGCATGAGCATCAAGTGAAGCCTTGCGAATAACTGCCATTTTAAATATGCCTGTTTTTAACCATATTCCAAGAGTTTTAAGAGCCTGACTGGGACGCTGGTCATGAGGATATTTTTTACTGAAATATGGCAGAACGCGCTTAGCGCAATCAATTGCCCAGACAGCCAATATTTTCTGGTCTGTGTTTTTTACAAGATCTAACATTTCGTCATCTTTGTGTGCAAGTGAAAATTTGGTTTCTTTCATGCGGAAGGAGCGGGATTTGAACCCGCGAACCCTTTCGGGTAACACGCTTTCCAAGCGTGCGCCATAGGCCACTAGGCGACCCTTCCATTTCGGTTTTCGTTATACGGCATCGGTTAACGTTTCGTAAGACGTTCAACGTCAGACGAAACGCCCAACGAAACCGAAGAACGTTAAACGTATTTTTATTGACTAGAATACAATCACAAAATCAATTGTCCAAAACAGGAACTTATTCTTTATAATCTGATAATCCGTAATCCCGGCGTTTTCTAGCAGGTCTTGGACTTGTTTTAAATTTAAAAGATTCATATACTCCCCTGCTGCCCAGGATTTACCGATTAACTTTAAAATCCTATCAAACATAGGTTTCGGCAGCCAATGAAGCAAAGGAATTTTAGTGTGCAATTCAATGGGGAAACATTTATTAGGCGTGGAAATAAATGCTCGTTTTGATACTCGCTTAATTTCCTGCAAGAATAATACCTGATCAGCTTCCCCACCAACATGCTCCAAAACCGCGTTTGACCAGCATAAATCAAATTGTTTATTAGTAAATGGGAATTTCTTACCGTCATAAACAACAGCTTTGACCTTAAGATAACGGGCTGAAAATTTTGTCGGTTGATCAATGCCCAAGGCAGTGATTTTTTCCGGATAAGCATAGGATTTTTCCAGCAAATTATCACTTGGACGATATTCCTCTTCAGTATAGCCAACGTCTAAAATAGAAGTCTGACTTTCAGGCTTCATTAACTCCAAAAACAACTTATATTTTCGTTCTCGATTAAATGACGAAATTTTCATAAAACTAATAACTAATTAACTAGCAAACTATTTTACTTATTAACCAATTTCCAATATACCCATCTTACAACAAAAAACCGCCCGAATCAAGGGCGGTTTTCCGTATTATCTAAATTTATTTTAATCCGATATCAACTGCCGCTTTTTTGATATTTTCAGCATTTAAAGTGCTTGTCAGATTGTAACCAAATAGTTTGTCGTACATTTCCCAAAATTTACCCTGTTCATTGGCGCATTCTGAAGCAACGGCCGCCTGCTTTGCAAATTGGTGGAAACTTAAAGGAAAATGTTTAAATATCACGGTTACGTCCGTGTAATCTTTCAAAACCTGATCAATGGTCGCTTTATAACGTCCGCAATATGGGCATTCAAAGTCGGAAAATTCTACAATGGTAACTTTACCGTTTTTAGCGCCAATGACATGATCACTTTCTGTAACTTGAGGCATTTCCACTTTAACTACCTTTTTAGTGGTTTCATCCAGCATAAAATCAAAATTAGGTTCTTCGCCTGCAGCTACTTTATCAATGACCTGTTTGATCATATCAATAGGTAAAGCGCCGGAAACCAAATAGCCGTTAATAAAGCTTGCCGGAGTGCCTTGTACACCCAATTGAGAGCCTAAACTCTGGTCTGCATCGATTTTGGAGTCAAATTTGCCTGAAGCTAAACAAGTTTCAAAATTTTTAGCTACTTTACCAGTCGCTTTGGAACCAGCATTTTGTGAATTGCCGATTGAGCCTCCGGTTAAAATATAAATAACTAGGCCAATAGCAGCAAGTGTGCTGATACAGGCAATGCCGACGGCCAAGCCAAAAATAAACTCCTTATTACTTTTAGCTGTTACCGGTAAATTTGAATTTTCCATAAAACGTTAAATTAATTAAATAAACTTGGATTTAGTTTAACAAATAATTTATAGTCTCGCAAGATGATAAACAAAGGTAGTTATTAACTCATTAATTACCGCAACTAGCCGCTGAATTTGGGCCGCTAGCATCAAACCCAAATCCCGTAGACGGCGCTGTTGCTGATAACTGAGTTTTACATTCTTCCGGCTGAGTGTTAAATACACCGCAAATAGCCTGTAACAAACTGGCGGCATCTCGTCCGGCCGATGCTTCAACTCCATTAATTACCAAAGTCGGCGAGCCCTTAACAGAATATTTAGTATTATCAGTCTTATTAACATCAAATAACGGGTATTTACCGCTTAACCATGTGTTTTTATCATTATAATTGGCGCTAACTTTGTATATATTATCAGTTTTGCCTACGCAAGTTTTCATTTTTGTCTCATCAATTCCGGTTGATTTAAGACAATCAGCCCCTTTGCCTGCGTCCAAAAAACACTTTAAATAACTCAAATATTTACCCGATTGCTCTGTTTCAATACAATACTGATTTAATTGTTCATCTACCTCCTGCTTACCGTGCATGGAATAATCACAAAATTTTACCTGAAAATTAATTTTGTCCTTTAGAGTATTAACTACGGGCAAAATACCTTTTTCTGCTTGAGTGCCATAAGGACAATAAGCCATAACGAAAAGCTCAACAACAGGCTTATCATTTTTAGGAATAGGTTGACTAGCCGGAGTTGTATTGCTGGCGGCTGCATTAGTATTTTGATCTGCTGGTTTATCAACGTCATATGACTGCGGATAAAATTTGCTTCCGTCTTTAGATAAGAAAGAATCAACTGTCTGTCCGCTAGCCAATTTGACAGGAATTTTATAAAGCCCATTTTCTTCGGTCACATCACCTATAGTCACTGTACTCCCTTGTTCGACTAAATTTTCATTAATAAATTTTTCTGCTTTGGCTTTGGCCTCAGCCGGAGTTATCACTTTAGAAACGCTGCCAACATTCAGAAAACTGCAGCCGGCTAGCGAAAAAGCAAATAAAAATAAAAAAATCAAGAGACCTTTTTTCATAATTTTACAAATTATTTAATTATAATAGTATTTTACACACAAATGATAATTTTGGCAATATCTGGTCAAAGCTTCACTTGTTTTAACCGTAATGAATTCAAAATCACGAAAATTGAGCTGAAAGCCATGGCTCCGGCGGCAATCATAGGTGAAAGTAATAGTCCAAAACCCGGGTATAACACGCCGGCGGCAATCGGTATGCCTAAAATATTATAGATAAAAGCCCAAAACAAATTTCCTTTAATGGTTTTAATGGTTTTTTTACTTAAAATAATTGTCTTGACTACCTTGCTTAAATCACCTTTAAGAATGACTATATTAGCTGATTCAATGGCCACATCAGTGCCTGTGCCCATAGCAATTCCAACATTAGCCTGCATCAAGGCAGGCGCATCATTAATACCATCGCCAACCATGGCAACTTTCATTCCCTGGGCCTGCAGCTCTTTAACCTTATTCAGTTTATCTTCAGGTTTAACTCTGGCTTGCCAATCTTTAATATTTAGTAAAGTGGCGATAACTTCAGCTGTGCGGGGATTATCACCGGTCATCAAAATCGGTCTGATATGTAGATTGTTTAATTTGGTAATAGATTCTTTGGCCTCTTCCTTGACCTGATCCGCCAAAGCAATATAACCCAGATATTTTTTATCATTAGCTAATTTCAAAACCGTACTGCCATAATGTTCCAAGCCGGAAATTATCAACAAATCTTCATCATTTAAAATGATCCCGTGACTTTTAAGCAATTCCAAATTACCCAAATAATAATTCTCCTTATTAATTATTCCGGTAACTCCCAAACCCAATTGCGCCTGAAAATTAGTCACTTTTTTCAAAACCATGTTGTCAGCCTTGGCTTTATTGATAACGGCATTGGCCAGAGGATGTTCAGACTTCGATTCTAAAGCATAGGCCAGCTCTAAGGTTTCAGCATCGGAATATTTGGTCACCTGGGGCTCACCTTTGGTTAAAGTTCCGGTTTTATCAAAAATGATCACATCCACTTGACGCAACTTTTCCAAACTGGCGGCGTCTTTAATTAAAATACCTTCTTCAGCTCCTTTACCGGTGCCGACTAAAATCGCAGTCGGTGTGGCCAGGCCCAAAGCGCAGGGACAGGCAATGATTAAAACTGAAACAGCGGAAATTAAAGCAAAAATAAAACTTGGTCCCAGAATATACCAGGCAATAAATGTTTGAATAGCAATTAAAATAACAATGGGCACAAAAAATCGTGAAATCTGATCAGCCAGTCTTTGAATGGGCGCTTTTGAAGCCTGAGCATCTTCAACCAGCTTGATTATTTGAGCCAAGACAGTTTCCTTTCCGATTTTCTGGACTTTAAAAGTAAATGCGCCGACTTTATTAATGGTGGCGCCAATGACCTGATCACCCACTTTTTTATCAACCGGAATACTTTCGCCGGTAATCATGCTCTCATCAATGGCTGAGTCGCCGTCAATAATTATTCCGTCAAGAGGAATTTTTTCACCCGGTTTGACAATAATTGAATCACCTATTTTAATCTGTTCAATCGGTAAATCTTTTTCCAAACCGTCAACCAAAACATGAGCGCTTTTGGCTTGCATTTTAATTAAACGCTTAATCGCCTCACTGGCCTTACCCTTAGCCTGCGCTTCCAGATATTTGCCTAAAATAATTAAGGTTAAAATCACAATCGAGGTATCAAAATAAACTTCAGGCTTTTGTCCGGCGCTAAAAAATATTTGCGGCCAAATTGTGGCTAGAACTGAAAAAAGGTATGCGGCGGTTGTGCCCACGGCAATCAATGTATCCATATTGGCGTTTAAATGTCTCGAGGCAATAATCGCACTTTTATAAAATTGCCAGCCCAGCCAAAACTGAATCGGGGTAGCTAAAATCAAAGAAATAATGGCTACAGTCTGCCAGGACAAATTCATCAATAAAGGAATCAGACTACTAAAACTCAAGGCCATGATAATTACAGAAAAAATAACGCCTACAACCATTTTCAGTTTCAGGCTTTTAATCTGTTCCTGCCTTAACATGGCGACATGGTCATGGCCGTCTGTATCCATAGTTTCCGCCACTAATTTATAATTACCCACCTTTTTGACCGCCTGCTGTAATTTATCGAGAGCCACTTCACTTTCAATGTTAGCTTTTTGCGTGGCATAATTAACAATGGCCTTTTTTACGCCGCTGGTTTTATTCAAGGCACGTTCAATATTCACGGCACAAGCTGCGCAGTCCATGCCCTGGACGTAATAAGTTTGTTTGGTTAATTGGTTTTTGTTCATACAGATATATTATACATTTAATTTTTATAAATATAAAACGTTTATCGTTTTTCGTTGTCGACATTCGTTACGTAATACGTTGATCGTAAAACGAAACGTTAACCGATACCATATAACGGCCTACGAAATGATAAATTTCCCCCAAATCATGCGCATACCGCAGGAAAATTTGATTTCCCCGGCTTTATCAGGAGTAAATTCAATTATATTTTCACCCGTCACTAAATTCTTGCTGATATTATAATCAGGCAATAAAATCGTGCTGGCGCAGCCTGATAATTGTTTGACGTTAATTATCCATTTGACCGGAATTCCCTTTTTGGCATAAAGAACATTTGGTTCATAGCCATAATAAGTCAGATCCATTTTTATTTCCTGAACCTCCTTGTTATTTTGATTAATATTTTGTACTTTAGTATTTTCCGCGGGTAAATTTACTTTATAGCCAAAATTTGCCAAACCCCGGTTAATCATCAATAAAGACAAAATAATTACCAGAGCGCCGGAAAATTTTAAGATATTCTTAATTTGCTTTTGCGAAATAAAAGACAAAAACGCGCCAAAGCCAAACATTAAAAAAGATGTTCCCAGGGCAAATATAAATAAACTCAAGGCTCCCTTGGTTACATTGCCTGAAGTTAAAGCATATAATTGCATGGCTTGCAGCGGGCCGCAAGGCATAAAACCGTTTAAAAGTCCGATAATAAACGGAACTGATTTTTTATTCTTCTGGGAAAAAATATATTTGGCAATAAATTGCGGGGTCTGCAGTTTTAATTTTTCCAAAATTGGCCATTTAAATACCAGTGATAAGCCTAATAATAACATTAAAATACCGGCTAAAATCGTAACCATACCGTTAAAAACAGGATTAATGCCAAAGAAAGCGCCAAAACCGCCAAGAATACCACCGATTATGGTATATGAGATAATTCGTCCAATATTGTATTGCCAATGCGGCCAC
>JAPLYC010000068.1 GCA_026395755.1 Candidatus Parcubacteria bacterium
CCGAAATTATAGCCGTAAATGGTAATCCATTGATTAACCGGACCATTATCCGGAGACAAACTCGTAATCACCGGCGGCTGATAAAAATCAACGGTATTACTGACTAATTCCGACTGATTCCCGCCATAAACAGAATAATTATATTTATCATAACTACCGTTGCCGTTTGGCTCCGGCTTAATATCGGCGTAGTCATCGCCGTTAGCACCAGCATTAGTAAACTCGCCGTTATTATCTTTATCATTATACGGTTCAGAATAAGGATCGATGGCAACAGTAACTGGAATTACCGGAATTGTCAGATCACTGCTGAACGGATTGAAATAATTCAATGCCTGATTGGTCCAGGTCTTTATTTTAGCGCTTTCCAAAACCGGCAAGATCGGATAATTAAATTTAATATAACTGCCAATGCCATATTGCTTGCCCTTAAAAGTAGTCTTATTATCATTACCCAGATTATCACCAATGACATTTATGGCAGTGCCCTTAGTCCCGAAATTCGGCTGCAAGGCGCACAGGAAAGGGTAAATATTCTTGCTATAGGTATAAATTTCACCCGAATCTTTGATGCCATTTTTATTAAAATCACTTGTATCCTCGCCGAAACTGGTAATCACTTTAATAAAAGATTTGTCTTTAGCCCCTAAACGACTATTGATTTCCGCCGAAGATAATGCCCGATTATAGATAGCGAAATTATCCAATGAGCCTTTAAATATAAAAGTGTTTCCACAACCGCCAATGCAAGCCTTGTTAAAATCTGTCTGCTGGGATATCTTACCGGACGCCGGGAATTCATGCTCCAAGCTATTGAAATAAATCTTCATTTTTTGACCGTCATAAACTCCGGCAAAATAATTCCAGGAATTTAACTCAACATTTTTTTTGTTATCCGGGGTGTCTGCTGGAAACAATTGTATCTCTGCGAATCTTGCAACATTGTCAATATAGGCCTGAAAACGCAACCTGCCATTATGAATGCCCAAGAATATATTATTAGCTTCAAATATGGTATTACTATCCAATCCGGCCAAGGAGTCTGCCTTAAACCAGCCTTCAATCGTAATCTGATCATCAAAAGACAAAGAAGGATTATTAGTGATATTTATATGATTATCATTATTGAAAGTAATTGCCTGGCCATATTTGCCTTCGGCTGTTCGGAAACTGACACTCTGATTGCTGACAGACATGCCCACAAAATTATTAGCTGATGAGTCCAGGATTTCTGATGCGGCTTCTTCAAAATTCAATAAAACTATCTGGCCCGGTTTTAAACCGAAATTTGCCCGCACTTCCTGCTGGCTTAGAACTCTATTGTAAATGCTAAAATTATCAATTTGTCCCTTGAAATAATTACGTCTTTCGCCGCTTTCTTTTGCGCCCAAAGTATAATTGTCCCTAGCCATTTGGGAAATAAAGTCAGCGACAATGTCAATGCCCGTATTATTAATTCCGGTTAGCCTCAAACCGTTTATATATAAATTGGCCTGGGATTTGGCCTGATCATAAGTATAAACCAAATGGTTCCATTGGTTATTTTTTATTGCCCCCAGTGTAGACAAGGCATTATAATCCAGGGAAAAAACACTTGCTGACGGGCCAGCAGCGGAAAATAAAGTGCCGCTTCCTTCCGGCTTGAACCATAATTCAATGCTGCCGGAGGCTAAAGGTATTTTGCCTGCGATTCGGACATAGGTATCTGTGCCGTTAAATTGCAAAGCTTTATTAAAGGGAGAATCTACTTTTGAGCCGTTTATTATCTCACCCTGATGGCTGCCGGTTGTGTCAGCTACCAGGACATCGCCGCTTTCATCAAAATTATAATTCAAAACCATGTCGCTAGACGTGACCAATGCCGGAGTTTCATGGGTTTTTTGACCTTCTGCTTTTATGGGAGCTGCTTTGGGCACAATTACTTTTATTTTCTCATCGGTCCAGGAATCGGCGCAGTCTGCCAGCTGAGCTTCGGCCTCGCCGAATAAAATCTGGCTGCTACCCTGGATTTTGCCGAAATTAAAGCCTTCAATGGTCACGTAAGAATTAACTTCCGCCTGATTAATACCGTCTTTGGGATAAAAATCAGTAATACTGGGAATATTCAAATCAACTAACAAGGTATTATTGGTATCTTCTTTATATTTACCGGGGTCGTCAGGAAAAATATTAACCGCCACATAGACCAAGCCCTGTTTTTTAGGCGTGGCAATCTGCTTATAGCTATAACTGCCGACAAATTGCGGCGGCGCTGTTTTCGGCGCAATAGTAACGACGCCATAACCGCTTTCCTGGGCAGCAGCTTCTTCTTCATTACCGTCGCTGTATTTTTTCCACCAGTTCCAGGTATAATTAGCCGGATTTAAAATATTACAATTATTGGCAATGGGATAAGAGCTATATTCCTGCGTTTGAGTAATTAAAGTAAGCGAGGCATTGGACGGTGAAACTAAAACCTTATCCACCGGACATTTATCCGCTGAATTTCTAATTCTGAAATGCCAGCTGTAATCTCCCCCATCCAGCCTGTCTCTATTGCCGTCCAGATAAACATTATTATTTGTTTTAATGCCGATTTGAGTACTGGGATCACTTTTTAAAATTACCTTGTACCAGGTATTTGGCAGTAATGAAGTCTTGGGATAAAAAGTAAATTTACTGGTTACCTCGGGACCGCCGGTCACTAATGTATGGGGATTTTCAAATTCAATCGGAGTATTATCACGACCCGCGATACCATCGGTTCCGCAATTTGTATCATTAAAAGCATCAGCTGTGCCACACGGTACCACTAAAATATTAGCTGTTGTTAAAGTTGAAGTTAAAATATTGGCGTCTACTTCTCCGCTTTGCGCCGGCTGTCTGAATCTGGTGGAAATCAGGGCATCAACGCAATTATTTTCCGAAGAAATCCAGGGTGACGGACTCTGCGTATTATTTATACAGCTAGAATCCTCAACCACATAAGGCGGGCCAAAATAAGGAGTTCTGGTGCCGGTGGTAAAGCTCCAGTTATAGGAACAGGAGGAGACATTTGAAACCGGACATTCAATCAGACAAACGCCGGTACCGCAACAAGTAGTTCCGGTAGCGCAAACTTTTGCGTCAATGCGACAATCAGAGACTTCAAATTTAATTGTATTACTTAAATTTCCAGATTTATCTGTCACTTGCACCGGACCGGTACTTGCACCATCAGGCACAGTCAAAGGCATACGCGGTGCAGGATCAGTAAACCCTGTGCCAATTTTAGTATTAGTCCAAAAAGATGGCAAACCGGTTCCAGACTCTGGCTTATTATTAAAAAAATTTACATCGCTATTGCCAAATTCATAAACACCGAAATTCTCACCATAAAGCGCTATATTACTGGTACCAACTGGCGCCTGGCTAGGTACAATAGCGCAAATGCCCGGCGTCAGCGGACAAGTGCCCGAGTTAGGATCGCAGACAGTAAACTTTGAGGTGTTGGAAAAAATTGCCCCGGCCTTAACTACAACGTCAATCAAACCAGTCTGACCATTTGGCATTGCCGGGACTTTAACTACAATATATGTATCACGCCAATAATTACTTTGACATTGGGCCGGGAAAGAAATATCCGCAGTTGTCCAATTATCTTTATTAGAGTCACCGTTATTAAATTTCACGGAACCGGGCTGATTGCCGAAATTGCTGCCCAAGATGGTAATATACTGCCCCGGCTTGCCTTGTACCGGGTCAATGGAATCAATATGAGGGGCATTAGGAATAGCTAAAACCGTAAAATTCATAGGATTGCTTAAAAGTGTTCCCACTTGAACTGAAGTGATATAAGTTCCGGTTTGCACATTTGGCACCTTTATATTGGCAATTACTGAATCTAGCCATGACCAACCACTGAAATTATCAAAACTTTTGTTATCAGGGGGATTACCGATTAAAACATTGCCTTTGGTCGTCCCGAAACCCGAACCATAAGCTTTAAGGGTTGTATCAAAACTGGCTGATTTGGGAACGACACTGCAAAGGGAAGGCTTTTTTATAGTATTAAATTGAAAATTATCAATAGGTAACCCGGGCGGCAAATTAGTTTGATCTTGCGCTCCGCTGATGCCGGTTACTTTAATCCGACTCCCCGCAGCCGTAAAATTTACCCCTGGGACAGGAACAACCACTACGATTTGATTGTTTTGCCAGGCATCTTCAATGCTACAAGAGCCGTTTACCTCATAAGGAAACTTAGCCGTAATATCATCATCATCACCGCATTCAGTACCGCAAAATTTCACATCGCCGATTTTACCAATTTTTTTTATTTCAAAATCATCGATAAACGCTTTCATGCCTTGAGACGGAGTAGTTTGTAAACTAAACCAAAATCCTAATTCTATATTGTGATTACTACCTTTCACCCAGCTTTGCATATCTTTATCATAGGTAAAAACAGTTTGAAAATTCTGCCAATCAGTATAATTACCCTTGGGTATAGTAAAAAGAGATTTTTGCTGAAGAGTAGATGTTTGAGGATACGCGACTCCTTTTGCCCAGCGACAACATGATGCATAATCAGCTGGCGCGTTAGGGCAGCTCCCAAGGGTACCAGGTAGGGAATCACAATTACCGTCAAAATTTGGATAACCATTTGCTCGCAACCAATCTTTACCTCTGGTAGAACCGTCACCGAAAACTGCAAAAAATTGGATTGCCGTATCCACATCCACTAATCCTTTTATTTTGAGACTGACTAAATATTGACTGTCATTTTCCAAATTGGGACGTATATATTGATTTGGGTAATGAAAACCATAATACCAGCTATATTGTGGGTCACCCGTAAATAATGCGGTGGGATGAATAAAACTCGTATCTATAGCTAAACTCCGAGATCCTGAAAATGCCGTCTGATCAGTAATTTTCATGACATCAGGATTAGAAGTAGGGTTAAGATTGGAAATCCATGGTTTTACATTAGGATCCTCAAATCCGGAATTAGTTAATATATTGTTCCCCACTCCTCCGCCCTGGCCAAAACCTTTACCGGAAATAGTGATGTAATTACCGGGCGCGCCGTCATTTGGCGTCACCGCGGTAATAGCCATGGCTTCTTCACAGAGACAAGTCGTGGAATTACAAATATTATCAGAAGCACATTTAGTATTATCTATCTGACAACCGGTCGCAGTCGTATTTCCGTCGCAGGGATCGCCTGCTTGCGGATAACGGCAGACGCAATTACCCGTATCGCAAACTAAATCCGGCCGACAATCACCGACTTCGCAAATATCAGCCGTATTTGTATCAGCATCGCATCTTTGTCCTGGTCCCGGCAGACAATAACTGGCTGGCGCGCACGATTTGCCTAAAAAGGTGTCCGCACAGCAACCTGATGCGCAGTCATTTCCGACCAGACAAATATATCTGAAATATACGCCGTTGCTATTTTGATTAGAAATAGTAATAAAAACATCTCCGGAAACTGCAGCTGCCGGCACATTAACACTGGTTAATTCAGTGTCACTCCAGCCGACAATTGTTGGGGCTAAAACATTTTGATTAAAAGTAAATGTACTGGTACCTTGCGCTGTTCCAAAACGCTTGCCATGAACTTTAATGGCAATATTCTTATTGGCAGCATCAGGCTCCAGACAAGCAATACCCGGACCGGGCTGACCATCTATTAGAGTAAATTTATGAGTGGGATCTAAAGAGTTGACAAGCTTAGTCTTGCTCGAGCCCTTTGTATTTTTTACATAAACATTATAAGGAGAACCTCCACCTACAACGGACAAATCGCTAGGCACTTCAACTATAATTTCATAGTCTTTCCAGGTGGAATTAGTATTGCATAAAACAATAGTAGCAGGATGTTCTGTTGTCTCATTTTCCTTAACAAAAACTACTTTGCTATTGGCACTGTCAAAGGCTAAGAATTTACCGCCATGAATAGTCATAAAATCACCCTTTTTAGCCTGTTTTGGCGATAGGCTGCAAATATAAGGGGCGTCTGAAGTGGCATCCGGATCATGACAAAAGCCTGGCAGCGATGGTGGCGGCGGCGGTGGCGGCGGCGGCGGTGGCGGCGGACACTCTGCTCCTACACAGCCGGGTCCGACTGCGCCCTGAATACTGCTTATAATGAAACTGGCAATGGTAAAAGCCGATAAAACAATAATTAAGCCGATAACCGCGCCTATTAATAATTGCTTGGACTTTTTTATTTTCTCCACTTCACCCGCCGCTGTCATATACATAAAACCGCCATACAAAATGATAACGACGGCCAAAATGCCTAAAATGCCCAAAAGCACTCTGATTATATTCGCTATGGTAATGCGGATATCCTGTGTGCCCATTCCTATATAGGGGCTAACCATATTAAGACCCGCATCAATTGTCGCCTGAGCGCTGACAAAATTAACAGCACTAAACAAGCCCAAACAAATCAGGCCTAAAAGTAAAAGTTTTTTGATATTTGACCTCCTCATAATTTTAAAATTTGTCATGGTGCCTGTCCGCCGAAGCTTTAGCGTAGGCGGAAGCTTAGTCGAACCATGGCAACCGTCGGCGCCACCCGTTCGACCTGGGTTAGGCCAAGGGCCTAGCTATGTTCAGGCTTACGCCTGCCGTAGTAGGCTTCAGCCTGCGAAGGCAGGGTAACAAGAGAAACTGTTTTCGCCCGAATAATTAAAAATTAAGGATTGACTGGAGCCGGGATATTGCAGGTCGGATAAGAGCCCTGCCAATTTACTGGTTGTAGATATTCGCCCGGTTTGCCGCCGGGTACTCTAAAACAATAAGTATTATCTGAACAAGGCATATAACAATTTTGCTTAATATCTAAAACATCAGAGCTTACTTTTATGCCATAACGCAAATTTTCTCCTAAGCCGGATGTCTTCATCCGCGCCTGGGTTTTAAGCAAACCAGCCAAATAATAATCTTCCTTTTCTATCCAATAACCGGATTCCTTACCGGACGGTACCGCTGACTGAATCAAGGTAATATAATTTCTACCGGTACCTAAATCAGCTGGTACGCCCACATTGCCGTTATAAGTAAGCACATCGCCGTCTTTGCCTAAATTATATAAAGCTGTTATTTCTTCAGAGCTTAAGGCCCGATTATAAACAACCACCGAATCAATTTTACCATCAAATACTTCAGCCGGATATGAGGGATTCCTACCGATGGTAAAAAAATTGGCAGAAGTATCATACTCGGGAGCAAGTCCAAAAGCAGCAACAATGTTATCAACATACAAATAAACATTATTACTATCAAATACACCGCAAACATATTGCCATTGGTTTAATTTTACTGGAAATTTATTACTAGCGTTCCAATAATTTTCGCCATGTGCCAAGCGCCAATAGCCATTTGCCGTATCAATTGCCCAATCATAACCTCCATTATCTGTAGAAACCAAATCATTACCACCATCAGCGTTAGCACTTCTCGGATTTGCCCAAGCGCAAAATGTAGCAGTCGATCCTGGGGTCTGTAACACCTTTAGCTGAGTGGATACATAACTATTAGCGCTTCCTATGACATTCAATTCACCATTTACAATAGTGGCACTAGCGCTATAAAGTAAACCATTGTTGCCCCGGCCGGAATCATCATTAGTGATATTATCAGCGCTCGTAGTAAAACGATAATATCCTTGTAAGCCGTTTTTTAAAGGATTAACAGCCATGCCCGCATTATTATCAGCAGCCGCGCCATCATCATAATTGCCGTTGGGTTTTAAGGTGCTGGACATCATGACCTTGTCAAAATCAATAGTATAAACGCCGTCAGGATCAACATCCTGAATATTTGCTCCTGGCACCGTCGCTCTAATCTGCGGCGGTAGCAGATCTATTTTATCAGTTGTTTTAAATTCCCAGATGGCATCATCGCCCTGACCAGGCGCAGTCACAAATTCGCCATTAACTATATGAGTGTTAAAATTATATGGCGTAGGGCTTGGTCCGGTAGATTTCCCGTCAAGATTGCCATCGAAAGAATTATCTGCCATATCAATTAAGCCATTATAAGGAAATAAAGCAGTGTTTTCAGTGGAGTTTACTAAACTGGCGGCTTTAACCAAGACAGCAATATCAGCCAGTGCAGGCAGGCAAAAGACATTGCCGCCACAGCTGTTTTTACCGCACAGATCATTAGTTATAAATTCTACGGTCTTGTACTGATTGGAATAACGGAATTCTCCGGCAATAAAATTATTGCCGGCGGAGCAACTTGCTCCTTTGCAGACATTAATGTAGTTATAAGTACCAGCTTGCAGACTGCCTACGGTCACATTATTACCGCCTTGCAATTGCACTACGCCTCTCAAAGTCATGGGATCAATGGCTTCACTGAAATTAATCTGCACGATATTATTTCTATCAACTAATTCCGCCGGATACGGAATGACCGACTTTATCTGTGGCGGCGTATTATCAATTACAGTAGAAACCGTAAAATTCCACTGATAGCTTTTGAATACTCCAAAAGCAGGCTGGGTACAGCCAAATTTTCTCAGGCCTTCGGTTAATTCCACTGTATACCGCATTGGTGCTTGAGGACTACCCAGATAAGTAACGGGCTTGAAAACAAAAGTTTTTAAGTCGGCGGTATTTGACGCATTGACATCCGTGACATAGACTGGACTGGCATTGCCTTGTGGCGTAGGATAAATTTTTATTTTGGCGGTATTCATTTTTGCGTTAATGCCGGTACCGGTAACAAGGTCTGTCAAACATAGAGCTTCTTTAAAAGTAATAGCAATTTTTGTATTGCGGGGAATATCATTAGCATCCCGAGCCGGGTAATGACTCTCAATAATGCCCGCGCCTAATGCGCCGCCACCGCCGCCATATCCACCGGGACCGCCGGCTCCTTCGCCACCGCCGCCCAAAATAGCGGTTATTATAAATTGAACAATCGCAAAAGCGCATAAACAAATAATGAGGCCGATCAAAGCGCCGTAAAGAACTTTCTTTGCTTTATCAATTACTTCAGGATTTCCCTGAGAAGTCATGTATAAAAAGCCGCCGTAAAGGATGATGAGAATTGCCACAAGCCCC
>JAPLYC010000002.1 GCA_026395755.1 Candidatus Parcubacteria bacterium
AAATCGCCCATGTCTCCGCCAAAGGCGGATCCGCCTCCGGCGGAAAAATCACCGAAACCAGACTGCCGCGCCGCCCGCATAAAATCCTCCCAGCCCATGCCGCCGCCAAAACCGCCCTGCTGGTCAAAAGTAGCGCCAAACTGGTCATACTGCTGGCGCTTCTCGTCATTGCCAAGGACCTGATAAGCCTCATTTATTTCCTTAAACTTCTTCTCATCTCCGCCCGGTTTATCAGGATGAAAAAGATGAGCCTTCTCGCGAAAGGCTTTTTTGATTTCTTCTTTTGAGGCGGTTTTACCGACGCCGAGAATGTTGTAATAATCTTTTGGCATGTCTTGACAATAGTTAATTTTTGATATATAAATAAATTAATGCACTTAGCATAATCCGTTATCTAAGGAGAAAAAAGTGAAAAAAATGTCAGTCAGAGACAAAGCGCGTTTTCACAAACTTTACGACCAACTGCCCGAACCGCCCGAATATTTTCAAGTCACTGATCCGGAACTGCGGGAACGCCTCCAAGGCTACCTCTGTTATTGCCTGCAAAAATTTGATCTGAGCAAGAGAAACCACACCGACTCTGTTCATTATTATCTCTCAATCATGATCAGCGAAATCATCTTCTACGGCATACTTGGCATCAGAAACCTTTTTTGGATCTCGAATATGGAACTGACTGATCGCTTCCATCCCCTCTCGCAGCTCGCTGCTTACAAAATCGCCTATGATCTCTGCTTCAACAACGGCCTCAAGGCATCCGCTGTCGGCGAAGGCTGGGATAAGGCAAAAAAAGAGGGAAAAAAGATACGGCACAAGATGCTGACTGGGGCTGAAAAACGTTTTCACAAACTACCTGATGCCCCGTCCGAATTCAAGCCTGTCAATAAAAGGCTGCGACAACGACTTAAAAATTATCTCGAATTCTGCCTGAGGAAAGTTGATTTTTCCAGAAAAGATCTCTCTGGTTCGATACACTTCTGCCTGGCGATCTATATCTGTGAAATCATCCTCTATGGCGAAGGTAACTGCAAGCATTATGAATCTCACACCTTGGGTGGCCCGAAGTTAGAAGCCCAGGCTATCAAAACTGCCTATAACCTCGCTTATGACATCTGCTTCAACAACGGCACAGAAGCCGCAAAAATCGGAGAAGGCTGGGAACAATAACATCATTGCCAGCTACTTTCTAAGCCGACCTGATCGAGGTCGGCTTTTTAATATCTTATTCGGAAACATTTCGGGCAACACCTAGTATATCGTAGTAATCCTTGCTCATAATTGATTCATTTCTCGTTTTACGTCAGTCGGTTAACGTTTCGTTAATCGTTTTTCGTTTAACGATTTAATTTAAAATACTACTTATCAGATTCCTTCATTCCCTTGTCCCTGAAACTCTGCTTAATTTCATCAAGAAATTCAGGGTTCTTATCAAAATCCAATTTTGTTCCCTTGAAAATATCCCGTAAATACTTTTCAACCGACCTTTCAATAGATAAAAAATTTTCCGGCCCGCCGGCGACCATGCCCTGTTTGTTCCAAATTTTTAAAGTTGAGGCCACATCCTCAAATTCTTCGCCGGGATTAATCAAGACCAAATCATCAACAGGCGGTTTTTCTCCGCGCGCTTTGGCCAGCTGGAAATTTTCCTGTTTTTTCCTGACCTGATCTTGCTTATGCCTAAATTCAGATGAACCCGAAGTAATCAGGGTCACCTGATAACCTTTTTTAAGGTCGCTTTCATTTGGCTCTTTTTCCACCCCGATACCGCGGCGTCTATTCGTCAGCTCCAAAATCGCGTCAATCTTATTGATAATATCGTCATCAACTGTCGCCTTACTGACATCAAAATTCCATTTTACACCCAGATCATAAGCTAACTTAGTCAGTAAACATCTGATCATTTTTTCAAAAACAAACCCGGATGGCAGTTCACTATCATTTTCACCTTTTAAGCGTCTGGCTTTTCTCTTATTTAATGCTTCATATGCTTTGAGATAAGCTTTCCCAATTCCGGAATCATGATGTTCAACCTTATCAATTTCAATTCTCTCGATCAATAACTGCTCTTCTTCCAGCTCATCCAGCTGAGCGTCAAAAATTTTAGCCCGGTAATTTTTCACAAACTCAGCCAGTTCGGGCTTGGCTTCCAAATCCTTAAAATCATAATACAAACCCCAATTTATATCGCTGATTAAATCTCCGGCTGTTCTTTTCACTTTATAACCGCCCTTGGCTTTAAACACAAACATCTGCTGTTCAGGATCATATTTAATCTGCCGCGTACTTACAACTTCCGGCTGTTTTCCACTTTCTTTCGCGATTAGCAAACGCTGTCTGTCCACTTCCAATTCGAAAATCTTCCTGGTAGCAGCCGTTTTTTCCGGATTAAGCGTATCAATACTGCCAAAATTTTCCTTAATCCTATTTTTCACCTGAGATTTTAATTTTTTATCATTACTATTTTCAATTTCAATCTTCTGACGCGCCAAATCAGCCGCCTGAACATAATCAAAACCTGGCTTAAATTGTTCGTTTCGTTCGAATGAAGGCATAAAATTTTATTTATTATTAAAAGGATTTTGTTTCTTGCTAAATACCGAGACAGATGCTAATATAATTTTAAAAGGAGGATGCCATGACCAATGACATAGCTATGGTCGTTATCATTACGACAATCTTTGTATTCAGTGACCCGGCTACAATGGACAATTTGATAAAATGGCAGCCTGACTTTCTGAAAAACGACAATATCTCAATTCCCCTCTTTTTCATTTTTCTGCTCCTGACCATCAATTGGTACCTCGGCAATTAATCCAGCCAAAAAGGAGGCTCTGATGTTCAGCATTGCAGCAAAATCAATTGCTGCCCCCTAAATCCTTTCCGCACCACGGAAGGGATTTTTTAAATATTGCCTCCCTCGTCATTTCGACCGAGCCGCGCGAGTGGAGAAATCCCTTAGGTCATTCCGTTCAAACCATCACTTATTCCAATCAAGACTCAGATCCTTCCACGAACGATTCATTGTCCTGATTAAGAATTCCTTTTTCTCTCGGCGCCACCTTTTTAATTGTTTTTCTCTGGCGATCGCTATTCGAATATCCGTAAAATGTTCAAAGTATACCAACTTATGGCAGGAATACTTTTGCGTAAAGCCTGGGTTTAAATTACTTTTATGCTCATAAACTCTGTGCTCCAGACTATTGGTAACGCCAATATACAATGTCCCGCTATTACTTGCCATGATATAAATGTAATAATTGTAGTCGCGCATGGTATTATTTTGATGGATAATTACGCCCCTTTGTCTATTGATAGTCACGATATAGCCGAGGGGCCCAACCGTACTAAGGGATGCCTCCGCTTGGGTCGACATGACAAAGGGGTGAGGGTTAAACCATCGGAAACGGCATACCCTTGGGTGCTTCGGCTTCGTTAACAGTCCCAAAACTCTTCTCATACCTCTCCAGATTCTCCTGTAACGCCTTGATAATCCTTTTCATATGTCCCGGGCTGGTTATCACCCTCGCTGTCATTATCCCCTGCGGTGGCACCACATTGGCAAAATCCAAAATAAACTCCTCTTTGGTATGCATTACCTGCATCATATTCGCATACCTGCCTTCCAAAATTTCATCCGTGATTTTGATATTAATTTGTTGTGGTTGATTTGGTTGGTTTTCCATAAAATTTAATATTATTTTTTCTCAGTAAACTCACCATCTTCCGGGCTTTTCGTTTCTTCTGCTCCTGGTTGCGCGCCAGCTTGACCGGCTTGCTTGTCCGCCGAAGCTTCAGCGGAGGCGGAAGCCTGTTGTTGAGCCTTATATAACTCCGCGCCGATTTTTTGCGCAGACTGCATGACCGCATCATTGGCTTTTTTAATAGCTTCAACATCATCACCGTCTTTAATTTTCTTCAATTCCTCAATCTTATCTTGTACATCCTTTTTCATGTCGGCATTCACCTTGTCGCCTAATTCAGTAATGGTCTTTTCAGTTGAGTAAATCAAAGTATCTGCGGAATTTTTCGCTTCAATCAATTCTTTTTTCTTTTTATCTTCTTCCGCATGCAATTCAGCGTCTTTTTGCATTTTATCAATTTCTTCTTTAGATAAACCGGAAGATGCAGTTATCGTAATCTTTTGCTCTTTATTCGTCGCCTTATCAACTGCTTTAACATTTAATATGCCGTTGGCATCAAGATCAAAACTGACTTCAACCTGAGGCATGCCGCGCGGAGCCGGCGGAATACCTGAAAGCATAAACTTGCCTAATGATTTATTGTCAGCCGCCATTTCGCGCTCGCCCTGTAACACATTTATTTCTACCGAAGTCTGGGAATCAGCCGCAGTTGAAAAAATTTGAGTCTTGGAAGTCGGGATGGTGGTGTTTCTAGTAATTAATTTGGTGCTGACACCGCCTAAGGTTTCAATGCCTAAAGATAAAGGAGTGACATCAAGTAATAAGACGTCTTTAACTTCACCCTGCATCACACCTGCCTGTACAGCCGCACCAATGGCCACAACTTCATCAGGATTAACTCCCAGATGAGGCTTTTTGCCGAAAAATTCTTCTACCTTTTTCTGAACCAAGGGCATGCGGGTCATGCCGCCGACCATAACAATTTCTTCTATTTCGCTAGGCTTTAAATTCGCGTCAGCCAAAGCTTTTTTCACCGGCCCCATGGTCTGTTCCACCAATTCACCGACTAATTCTTCCAGTTTGGCGCGGGTCATTTTCATGACTAAATGCAAAGGACTGCCGTCAGAACCCTGGGCAATAAAAGGCTGATTAATTTCAGATTCAACCGCAGATGATAATTCTATCTTGGCTTTTTCCCCGGCATCTTTAATTCTTTGCAACGCCATGGGGTCTTTGGAAAGATCCAGACCGCTTTGTTTTTTAAATTCGGAAATTATCCAGTCAATAATTTTTTTATCAAAATCATCACCGCCTAAATGAGTATCGCCATTGGTTGATTTAACTTCCACGGTACTTGCCGATACATCCAAAATAGAAATATCAAAAGTACCGCCGCCTAAATCATAAACTGCGATTTGCTGATCTTTTTTCTTGTCAAAACCATAAGCCAGTGCCGCGGCAGTCGGTTCATTGATAATTCTTTTGACATCCAAGCCCGCAATTTTACCGGCGTCTTTAGTGGCCTGTCTTTGCGAGTCGTCAAAATAGGCCGGAACAGTAATAATCGCTTCGGTAATTTTTTCACCGGTCTTTTCCTCAGCATCAGCTTTTAATTTCTGTAAAATCATGGCAGAAACTTCCTGCGGGGTATATTCTTTGCCTGACATCAAAACTTTAACTCCGTCGCCTGACTGAATTAATTTATAGGGCAAAGTTTCCTTATCGCGCTGGACTTCAGGATCTGTCCAGCGTCGGCCGATCAAACGTTTGATGGAAAAAATCGTATTTTCCGGATTAGTTACAGCCTGCCTTTTGGCCAGCTGGCCCACTACTCTTTCCCCTGCCTTGGAAATCGCAACCACAGAAGGCGTGGTTCTCATGCCTTCTTTATTTTCCAAAACTTTTGGCTCTCCGCCTTCAATAATCGCCACACAGCAATTGGTGGTACCTAAATCAATACCCAAAATTTTTGACATATGTTTTTTTTGGTTAATAATTATTAAATCCCAAATTTCAAGCACCAAATAGCAAATAAATCTTAAATCTCAATTTCTAAATAACAAAGTTTGTTATTTGAGGTTTGATAATTGGAATTTATTTGGAGCTTGGAATTTGTTATTTGATCATTTTTCAATAAATTTTCCACAAATCCCCTTGACAAAATTGAGTATATATCGTTATAATCAAAATGTCGTTTATCATAACGACTTACGAAAAAATCCAGGAGGGATCTAATGACGTAAGTTCTATTTCAAAAGCGGAAAGTGTTTCATCGGTCCAACCAGAGGAAACCGAAGGAGGGGTTCATGCCTGATGTGACTGTTGCCAAGGAAAAATGTTACGTTGACTTGCCTTTTGTCATTGCAGATGCGCTTCTGGCCATGACCAAGGAGCAAGCGCCCGGCTGGAAAAAGAGTGATCGTCAGATCGCTCAAAACATTGCCAATGCAGTCGCCACCAAACAAATCAAAAAAGCTTTGGGGGTATTGCAGGAGCAAAAAGCCAAACCCACGGTCGACTGGGAAACAACCATCTCGTTGACGTTTCCAGGAAATAATCGCGCGCACATTCCCATCGTTGTATCCGTAGGCAGAGAGCAAATCGAAGTTCTTCCCAACTATGACAAACCGGCAATAAAGAAATCAATCGTTGGCAACGCCTAGATAACTGCTTTCAAAGCCCGACTCACAAGAGCCAGGGCTTTTTAATTTAAAATTCAAAGTGCAAATGAAATATGGGAATGTAATTCGGGATCCAATTCCCTTGAGATATTCCTCAATTCTTTAAATCCCGAATAACACAAGGGGATTGGATTCCTAGCTCCTATTACCTATTCACTTACAACCACTTTAGCCGGCGCTAAAACCTTACCCTTCATTAAATATCCCGAACTAATTTCACTTATTATAATATCAGATTCCACCCCTTCTTTTTTTTCTTTACTTACCGCCTCATGAAATTCAGGATTAAATTTTTCACCGACAGTTTTTATTTCTTCAATTCCATATTGCTTTAAAAAATCCTCAAATTGCTTTCTAATCGCCTTAACGCCTTCAATCCAGCCGTTACTTTGTTCCGCAGGCGCAACAAGAATCGCTTTTTTCAAATTATCGTAAACCGGCAAAATCTCCATGATCAAAGCGGAATTTGCCAAATTAAAAAAGGATTTCTGTTTTTCCTCCATTTCTTTTTTAAAATTGACATAATCAGCCTTAGCCCGTTTCCAGCCGTTCAGGTATTCTTCACACTGGGCTTGTAATTTTTCAATTTCTTCAGTGTTATTTGGTTGTGTTTGTTCGTCTGACATATTTTTTCGTGAATCGTTATACGGGTTAGGTTAACGTTTCGTCTGACGTTTTACGGATAACGAAACGCCCAACGACACCGAATAACGAATGACTAAACTTTAGTTAATGACTTACTAATAAACTCCACCAGCGCCAAATTTTTATTATAATCCATTCTCTTCGGTCCCAAAACTATGAATAACCCGGCGGATTTATCCTTTAAAAAATAACGGCCAAAAACCGAGGAGCAATCATCGCCAAAAGGATTTTTGGAGCCGATTAAAATCTGAACTTTATTAATCTGATCAAAAACGACTTTAATTTTATCATCCAGATGATCAATCACTTCAGAAAAATTCTTAATTAAATTCTGGTCGCTAAATTCCGGTTTTTTAAAAAGATTGGCTAAACCCGTGTAATAAATATGATCTTTATCAAATGCCACAATCACTGTGGCATCAGCTAGTTCCACTACGGTCTTGGCCAGATTTTTCATCAATTCATCACCATCAATTTTTTGTTTCAATACCAATTCAAATGACTTGCGCCAAGTCGCCTTGATTTCCCTTTTTTCCACAAAATTATCCACGTAAAACTGATAGCCTTTTTCAGTGGGCACGCGCCCGGCCGAAGTGTGCGGCTGGTAAATAAATCCCTCTTTTTCCAAATCAGACATTTCATTTCTGACCGTAGCCGAGGATAAATCCAAACCACCCTTTTCTGCTAAAAAACCAGAACCGACAGGTTCGGCGGTCTGAATATGCTCGTTGATAATTAAGTTTAACAACTTTTTTTGACGTTCATTCATAAACCCTACGAAATTACGAATAGCTTACGAATATACGAATAATAACTTAATAAAATTCGTATATTCGTAAAGATTAGTATTCCGTAGAACCTAAAGTCAATATCTGCCTATGCTAAACAATGCTCTATAACAATTTTATACCACAAGTTAGCACTCGTCAAGTGGGAGTGCTAATACCCTACGAAATTACGAATAACGTACGGATATACGAGTTATCCCCTATTCCTACTATTCGTATATTCGTACAGATTCGTATTTCGTAAATATAAAAAAAGTCAAGCTCTCGCCTAACTTAAAATAAATATTTCCTGTACCTTATTACCTATTACATATTTCCTATTCCTTACGTAAAGCCACTATCGGATCCAAATTCGCCGCCGTGCGCGCGGGATATAGGCCGGAAACCAGGCCGACAAAAATTGAGATGCCTGAAGCTAAAAATATGTAGGTGAAAGAAAAATAAAACTGCCAGTCAAAATTCAGGAAATTAGTAGCTATAAAACTGATCAGCCAGGTTATAGATATTCCCAAAATAATACCCAAAATTCCCCCTAAAAAAGTAAGAACTACTGCTTCTACTAAAAACTGATATAAAATATCAGCGGACTTGGCACCGAGAGCTTTTCTCAGCCCGATTTCAAAAGTACGCTCAACAACAGATACATACATTACATTCATAATCCCCACTCCGCCGACAACCAGGGAAATGCAGGCCAGGGCAAAGAGTAAAATTTTAATGGCACCGGTGATGGCTGACAGCATATCCAAAGCCTGATCAGCCGTGGTTATGGCAAAATCATCCAAACGCGGATCCGTGATATCATGCTGGTCCCGTATCAACAGAGTCAAATCCTCAACCGTTTGCGGACCCAATGATTTGTCCTTCATATTTGCTAAGATAAACGAGACATAATCAATGCCTAAAATTAATTTATGCAAAGAGCGTAAAGGCATAATTATCATGTCATCCATGGAAAAAACTCCGGCGCTGCCGCGCTCAGCCTCGACACCAATAACTTTAAAATTGTATTTTTTAATTTTTATGCTTTTACCGATAGCGTCCTGATCACCGAATAAAGTATCTTTTATCTTACTGCCTAAAACAACCACTCTGGCCAAACCTTTATCCTCGGCATCAGTAAAAAAACGGCCGTCGCTAATTGTACCTGTATCTACCCGCTGGAAACCCTCAGTCACGCCGAAAATCATGGTGATTTTATTCTTATCCTCAAAGCTAGTCACTTCCTGGCCGACTGAAGCGGCATACACATCGCTGATATTGGGATTTTTTTGAATTTCCACGGCATCTTTTTCTTTCATGGTGGTAATCGTAATTCCCTGAGCCTGACCGCCGGCATTTTCAACTGAAGTATGAGAAGTAGCCGGCACTTTGACTTCCACCTGAATCCAGTCAGTGCCAAATTGAGTTACCTG
>JAPLYC010000004.1 GCA_026395755.1 Candidatus Parcubacteria bacterium
TCGTTCCCTCACATCTGAATTTTAAGTAATAAAATTCACAGGTGAAGGGGTGAGACAAACGCGAAATCGTAAATAATTACAGATGCGCTCTCGTCTCACCCCTGGCCAGAACCATTGTGGTTCTGCGCCTTTTTCTGCGGACACGAGAACCCTCGTCTTTTTAAGACATTACCATGCTCGTCCGCGTAAATTTTTGAGGGAACATCCTCCTGTACATTCTTGTAAACAAAATGTCGTTCGTTCCCTCATCTCTGAATTCTAATTTATGAAATCCAAAGACGAAGGGGTGAGACAAGACGATTATCTTTATTGATAACAGCTCAGCTTACGTCTCACCCCGATGATTTAAATTAACAGAGAAAGTTTGGATTGTCAAGGTTCTTTGTTTTTTACTTTACAGGGGACTTTAGTCCGCGAATGTCCTTCGGGGACTAAAGTCCCCTGTAATAAACTTAACAAAGAGCCTTTTCGCTTAGTTCATTGCTAAACGTATAAATAAAAAAGTCCCTCCTGCTGGAGCGGACTTTAAGTTTTGGGCTAACTTTGACAATTAGCTGAGTCGGAGATTGCCTGACTGTCTTTCGTAATCTCCTTCAGCGCCTTATCAAGACGGCCTTTCGCCAATATTAACTCGGCTAGAAGGAAAATTTGAGAGAAAATAGATATAGTGGCGGTGATCATAAAGCCTTGGGTAAGTAGCAAACATATAATAACCACGTTGGTTATTATACTATAAGGCTGCTTAAGCCACCATTCTCGTCCCCAAATTCTAAAAACTGATTGCTGGAGGCAGGTATCATAATACATTCTCTCCTGATCCAGATATTTTTCCGGATTTTCTGCCTGCAGTCTTTTTTTGCCGCTTAGATACAGGCTATCAATTAGTATGCTGGATACTAAATGAAGGCCTGATAAGGCAATAAGGAAAAAGGAGTTGACCCAGATAAAAATTATTACCCATTTTTCCAGATTGGGATAGTTGAAAAAGATGAAGCTGATTAGCGCACCGATCAGTATAATGGGCAAAATCAGTTTAATCAGGGGAAAATCCTGATTATTCCTATCTCGATTTTGCCATACTTCCCTGACTTTTGCGTTTTGGGGTTCTGTCAGATTGCGGCTCAGCAAGAAAGTCTCTTCTTCCGGGGATAATGTTCTTTGTTTCTTCTCCTCCATCGTATCCTCCTTTTTTAAAACTGTTTTTTCAGGTTTAAAAATACCTTAGCACTTTTGTCTTATATTGTCAAAGGTAGTCAGAATGAATAATGGGTAGTAAATAAATTTATTCAATCTTTATTATTTGATATTTAACAGGTTTGTTGTTAATTTCAATATTTACCTCGTCGTTTTTTTTATGTCCTATTAAGGCTGCGCCAATGGGCGAAAGATGGGAAATAATTCCCTGGGCCGGATTGGTTTCCTGGGAACCGAGAATTTGGAACACTTTTTGCCGGCCGTTAAATTTTACGGTGACTTTGCTGCCGATTTGTACGCAATCGCCGGTGCCGCATTCGGGAATAATAATCGCGTTATTTAAAATATCATCCAGCACTAAAATGCGGTGATTGGTGCCGCGCAATTTACCTTTGGCAATCTGGTAAGCCGCGTTTTCGGAAAAATCACCCAGCTTGGCGTGTTCGGCCACTTCCTCGGACTGACGCGGCCTGATGACCTTTTTCAGCCGTTCAAGCTCCTGCTTGTATTCAGCGGCCTTGTTTGCGGAAATGTGATAGTCACCAGCCCCGGAATCATTTTTATCATATCTTCGTTTGGGTATTTGCATAATATTTGTTAAACTAATAAAATAAGTATATCATGGTGTTAGAAATTGAGGAATTGGCCTTCGCCAACCGAAGTTGGCTTCGGCCAACGTAGGTTGGGAATTAGGTGATTGGGAATTGTATATGTAATTATTAATATTTTTTATGGGTATAGAAATGCCAAATTTAGAATCAGAATCAAAATTAACTCCGGAACAAAAACAAGAAGCGCAAATGAAAGACAAACTGGGTAAAATGTTTGATGATTTGCAGTCCGGCAAAATGAAAGCTGAAGAAATTAAAGACAAGTTTAAGCCCTTATTTCTGTTCAAAGAAATACTTGCCGTTTTACCGGAAAATTACGAGGAACAAGTTAATTCAGGCATTGATCAGGCTGTAGCTTTAAAGGATAAACAAGAATTTATAGCTAAAATGATATTAGAACTTGACCCAATGATGCAATTAGGGAAAAATTACCCGGTTTTATTTGAAGATGCCCAAGCTAAAATATTTATGGAACTCGGAGGTTTTATTCCTATAAATGAAAGAGTATCCTATGGTACTTATAAGGACGTAGTTCATTTTCACTTGTCCCCGGCTTTTGAAGTTAAGGAAAGGCTGAATGAGATATTTTTGGATGCCATGAAAAAGCTGGCTGAGATTGTCAGGCAAAACCCGGAAATAAAAGTTATTAACGGCACTTCCTGGATCGTGGCTACAAAGACTTACGGAAAGGCTTTGGCTGGTTTAGGCTTTGAAATTTCTGAAGTCACACCCGAATTTAAAGAAGAACATTTTAAAGGCGAAGAAAGAGAAATTAAAAAAGCTTCTATGCCCAGGGATAAATTTTTAAGTATGGACTGGGATAAATTAATTGAGCTGGAAAAAGCGGAAAGATTGAAAAATAAGGTTGGGAATTGAGGAAATTATATTTTTATATGACGGCAAAATTACAAACAGCATATTTCGGCGGCGGTTGCTTCTGGTGTACAGAGGCAACTTTTAAGGAAGTCAAAGGTGTGGTTTCGGTTGTGCCAGGATATGCGGGCGGTACCATGTACAAACCTAAATATGAGGATGTTTCCGGCGGTTCAACCGGACATGCGGAAATAATAAAAATAGAATTTGATCCCCAAGTTATCTCATATCATCAGCTTTTGGAGATATTTTTTGCCACTCACGACCCCACGACATTAAATTGCCAGGGCAATGACGTTGGCACTCAATATCGTTCGGTTATTTTATATGATAGCGAAGATCAGAAAAATAACGCCGAGGGTTTTATCGGGAAATTAACAAAAGATAAAGTATTTGCCAAGCCCATTGTGACTGAAATTAAAAAAATGGATAAATTTTTCGAAGCGGAAAAATATCACCATGATTATTATGCTCAGAATAAGGTGGCGCCGTATTG
Organism: Candidatus Parcubacteria bacterium; assembly: GCA_026395755.1. Taxonomy (GTDB): domain Bacteria; phylum Patescibacteriota; class Patescibacteriia; order CAIXNZ01; family CAIXNZ01; genus JAPLYC01. The sequence goes on from JAPLYC010000004.1 coordinate 3,175, forward strand.
TTTGTTTACCATTAATCCCAAACTCAGCAAATTCCGCAAAAAATTTAAAAATATATTAAAATAGAAAAAGAGTCCCGCGGAGCGGGACTCTTTGGTTTAGGAGCCGAATTTTATAATCCTTAATTTCGGGAAAGGCATTCTTTGATTATTGGTGATGTTATCCAAGGCTTTTTGGATCATGATTTTTAAAACCTTTCTAGCTGCAAAGCCTAGAATCTCCCCGTATAAGACAACCAGAGAGGTGGCAATAAAGCCGTTAAAGGCCAAAAGAATCATCATCGGGAAAACAATTAGTAGTGTGCAAAGTATTCTTGATAATTGTTTCCCGGACCAAAAAGATAAAAAAGACAGTTCGAGGTGAGTTTTGAAGTAGAATTTTTCGTCTTCAAGATATTTTTCCGGATCAGAATCTTTTTGGCAATTTAAGCCCAAGTAATAACTGATGTTCAAGATGATTAGAAGGGCAATAATTGAAAATAGAAAGACATTAAGGAGAGGGTAATATGTCCAGTAAATTAATGGTAGGACATTGGTGGCAATCGCAACTTTTGGCTTTAGTAAGGCCAAAACCATAATACAAATTGCTGAAGTAAAGTATACCAGATGCCAGAGCCAAAAACTTAAGAATAAATAGGTGTAGATGTTTTTGGGGGATTCTTTTTCACTTTGCCAAACTTCTCTGATCTTTTCGCGTTGTTTGTCTGAAAGTTTCAATTTGGACAGGAATTTTTTTTCTTTGTCCGTCAATTCCCGCGTAATAGTTTCAGTCATTACATCCTCCTTGGTATTTTAAAATCAAAGTACTATATACTTTATTTAGCAGTTATAATCGGTAAAGTCAATAGACTCTATAGAAAAAGAGTCCCGCGAAGGACTCTTTTTTATCATATATAATGCCTTTATCAAGATTTTTTGCTATAATATAAGCATGATTTATAAGGGTTTATCATCTTTGCAGGTTAAATCTCTGCAGCAAAAATTTGGCTTGAATTCTTTGCCCGTCAAAGAAGGGCCGTCACGGTTTTTTATCTTATGGTCACAGGTGAAAAATCCTCTGACCTATATTTTGATTTTGGTCGGCGGGATTTCATTGATCATGGCAGAATACGTCAATGCTTTGCTTATTCTTTTGGTGACCGTGCTCAATGTAACCATTGGGTTTTTTCAGGAATATAGCGCCCAAAAAACCTTGGCAGCTTTGCGCACATATTTAAAGCCCCTGGCCACGGTTATCCGCAATGGTCAAAGAATGGAAATTGACGCCAAAGAATTGGTGCCGGGAGATGTGCTGGTTATAAATACCGGTGACAAGATTTCGGCAGACGGGGTTCTGCTGGAATGTCAGAACCTTTTGGTCAATGAATCAATATTAACGGGCGAAGCTGAACCGGTCAGTAAGAATTTAAGCCGGGAACAGAAGAAATTATTTATGGGTACGACCGTGCTTTTGGGGCATGGTTTGATGCAGGTGGAGAAAACCGGTTTGGACACGGAAATTGGTAAAATCGGCCAGTCATTGGCTGAAATCAAAGAAGAGCCGACACCGATTCAGATTAAGCTGACGGAATTTTCCAAATCAATTGCCAAATTGGTTCTGGTGATTTGTCTGATAATTTTAGTAATGGGCTTACTTTATGGCCAGAATTTTTTTGATATGCTGGAAGTGGCGATTGTACTCTCTGTTTCCGCCATTCCCGAAGCATTACCCATTGCCATTACCGTGATTTTGGCTTTGGGCATGAGACGGATTTTGAAAAGGCAGGGCCTGGTAAAAAAATTAATTTCCATTGAGACTTTGGGTTCAACCTCGATTATCTGCACTGATAAAACCGGCACTTTGACCGAAGGCAATATGAAAGTCGTTAATGCGGAATTTACCGATAATAATAAAGCCATGCTGGGACTGGCTCTGACCAATAATCAGAAAAGCAGTGTGGAATTGGCGCTTTGGAAATATTTGCAGGCCAACGGCAAATCTGATTTTTTAAGCGCGGATGAGGAATACACGCGTTTAACCGAAGAAAGTTTTGATCCCGCCAAAAAATATTCGCTGACAGTTAATAGCATTGATAATAAGGATACGGCTTTTATTTTAGGCGCGCCGGACATTATTATTGATTTTTGTTTCCTGCCTGCCAAAGAAAAAAAAGAATTATTAGCCAAAATTGAAGCCTGGGCTGAAAAAGGATTAAAAATTATCGGTTTGATTTATAAAGAAGAAGGCAATTTGACTGATAAAAAGAATTTTAAGTGGCTCGGACTTATGGGGATTGAAGATCCGATCAGGCCGGAAGCCAGGGGAAATGATTGCGGTAGCTAATAAGGCGGGCATTGAAGTTAAAATAGTTACCGGTGATTACCGTAAAACAGCAGAACAAGTCGCCAGAAATTTAGGCTTCAAAATTACCGCTGATAATGTCATTGAAGGCAAAGATCTGGAAAATTTAAGCGGACAAAGTTTATTGGCTGCCATTAGAAGGACAGCTGTTTTTACCAGGGTGACTCCGATGCAAAAATTAAAAATTGTGGAGGTGCTGCAAAAACAAGGTGAGATTGTGGCCATGACCGGCGACGGCGTCAATGACGCGCCGGCTCTGAAAAAAGCTAATATCGGCGTGGTAGTGGCTAATGCCACGGAGGTGGCCAAAGAAACAGCCGACCTGATTCTTTTGGACAGTAATTTTAAAACCATCGTGGCGGCGGTTGAAGAAGGACGCCTGATTTTGTCCAATATCAAAAAAGTCGTGGGTTATATTTTGTCCAATGCTTTTCAGGCTATCACCATAATTTTCTCCGCCATGATCCTGGATCTTCCTGCGCCCCTCACTGTGGTGCAGATTTTATGGGTCAATTTGATTTGTGACGGCCCGCCTGATCTGGTGCTGGGCTTTGAACCCAAAGAAAAAGGTTTAATGTTAGAAAAGCCAAAAAATCTAAACAAGGAAAGTATTTTGAGTAAGTATATGAAATTTGTGATTTTGGCCGTCAGCCTGACCACCGGCTTAATGACTTTAGGCATATTTGTATACTATTTAAAAACCACCAATGATTTAGTTTTAGCGCGCACGATTGCTTTTACTTCATTTTCCATGGTCAGTCTGATTTATATTTTTTCCTTTAAGGATCTGAATAAATTTGTTCTGGCCAGTGAGAATTTATTTAAAAATCCCTATTTATACTTGTCTCTGCTTTACGGCATTATTCTGGCTTTGGCTGCTGTTTATGTCCCGGCTTTGAATGTTGCCCTTGGCACTAAGCCCTTAGCGCTTCGCGATTGGTTCTGGGTTATTATGGTTGGCGTGGCAGCGACGGCGTGGGTGGAAGTGGTGAAACTTGTGAGTAAAAAGAGGATTTAATAAATTTCAAAGTAGTTTAAAAAAAGCGCTCTGCGATGTAGAGTGTTTTTTATTTTGACTTTGAAGCTGTTTGGGCGTAAAATTAGAGTAAATTAAGATAAATTTTAAGTTTTTAAATATGGATAAAAAACGACTTATGTTAAATAAAAAAGATGTTGAATTGGATAGGGATAAATTCAAAAAGCAACTGCAGAAATTAGTTGCGGATTTTATTGAAGTAAGAGGGTGGAATAAATCTGAAGAAGATATCCAGACCAGTTTTACAATTGAACTGCTTAAATTGTTGGGTTGGGATAAGAAGGATTGGATAATAAATACTGGCCAGGATGTACAGACTGGTAAAAAGCCCGATATTATTTTAAAATCAGAAACCTCTAAACTTCTAG
>JAPLYC010000038.1 GCA_026395755.1 Candidatus Parcubacteria bacterium
TTTAGAAAGGGCTATGTTGATACGTTGCAGGCAACCATTGTTATTCCCTATCCGGGCACGCCCCTTTATAATTATTGTTTGAAAAACAATCTCCTAAATTTTACCGATTATGAGCGTTTCGACCAGAGGGAGCAGGTAATGAAGTCGGACTTAACTTCTGAAGAAGTAAAAAAAATGACTCAGGATTTATATAAATCATTTTTATCGCCAATATTTATACTGAAAAAGATTATAAGTATCCGCTCCCTGGCTCAATTGAAATTCCTATATAACGCGGGGATTAAAGTTTTAGCGCATTTAAACGATTTTAAATAATATAACATGGAAAAAATCTTACCGACAATTAGCGTTTGCATGGCCACACTGAATGCGGAGAAAATTCTACCGGAATGTCTGGATCGTCTTTTTAAGCAAAATTATCCTATGGGAAAAATCGAACTGATTGTCAGCGACGGAGGTTCACAAGATAGAACACAAGAGATAATTAAAAATTATGAAGGGAAGATTTTTGAGAATCCATTAAAAACAGGAGAAGCCGGCAAAGCCGTTGCAGTAAAACAAGCTAAAAATGATTTAATCTTAATTCTTGATTCTGATAATCAAAGATGGTGGTTATATTGAACGCTACTGTTCGCTTATAGGCGCAAACGATCCGCTTTGTTTATTTTTGGGTAATTATGATCGCTGGAATTTTTTGACTGGTAAATGGACGGAAGTAGAGCACGAGGAAGCTGATGCCGGCAATTATTTGAAAATTAAATTGACCGGTAAGGGCATTCCCACTGTTGGCGCTAATGGCACAATTTTTCGCCGAGAATTTTTGCAAAATTTAAATACTAGCGATTATTTGTTTGATATTGATATTGTTGCCCATGAAATCAAACAAAACGGATTTATTTATATTGCCAAGGTCAAAACCGGCATTATCCATACTTTTTGCGAAAACAATTTTAAAAAATTCATCAGGAAACAAAAGAGACGGATTAAAGATTATATTTTTCATAAAAAAAATAAGTCCAGAACGTTTGATTGGGATCAATTTGAAATCGGCGGACGATCCCCCCTGGGTTTATATAAATTTATTATTTATACCCTATTGATTTTCCCGCTTTTATTTCAAGCCATTAAAGGCTTTGCAAAAAAAAGAGATTACGCCTGGTTTTTCCATATCCCTGCCTGCTGGATAACTCTTATTACCTATAGCTGGGGAAAATTAGTCGGAATATTTAACCAAGCTGAATTTAATCGTAATAATTGGAAACAATAAAGTATTAACAATTATGACAATTCGATTTAAAAATTTACTAGCTAATATGTGGCATTCTGCCTATCTTCAAAATGAAAAGAACATTTTAACTTTTTTAACACCACAACCAGGAGCAACATTGATAGATTTAGGATGCGATAACGGTCAATGGAGCAATCAATTAGCGGAAAAGATACAAACAAAAAATATCTATGGAGTTGATATTATTGAAGAAAGGTTAACCTTGGCCGAACAAAAAGGAATAAAAACTTACTCAGCTGATCTTAATAATCATTTGCCCTTTGCTGATAATTATTTTGATATTGTTCATGCTAATCAAGTTATTGAACACATCAGTAATTTAGATCTATTCATTTCTGAAATTTATCGCATTCTAAAAAAAGGCGGCTGTGTAATTCTTTCCACGGAAAATGCCAGTAGCTGGTGCAATATCTTTGCCAGCATAATGGGTTGGCAAATCTTCTCTTTAACCAATATTACCCGCAAAAAATCGGGGCTGGGCAACCCTTTGGCCTTGCACCGCAATTCATTAAATAACAGAGAATATGCATCCTGGGCTCATAAAACAATTTTTAATTATCAAGGATTAATTGATTTCTTAAAAGCATATGATTTTAATATAAATAAAATAAAAGGAGCTGGCTATTTTCCTTTGTCTAATTTTTTTTCAGAAATTGACAAAAGGCATAGCCATTTTTTATCAATTAAGGCTTATAAATAATAAACGACCATGAATAAACAAGAATTTAATAAGGAAATTGAAAAAATTATAGATATTTTAGATAAAAACTTCCCCAAGCAAAATTTTGATATAAGCTCGAAATTATATTGCGCTGACTTATTGGAAGATTTTGAATTTATTAGAAAAAACATAGAAAATAGCGAATTGGAAATCTTAGATTTGGGTTGCGGCAAAGGACATCTATCAGCATTACTTTCAATATTCTTACAGAATAGAATTCGAGCCGTTGACTTATTAGAATCATTTGGCGAAGGCGGCGGATTTAACGTAGAATCACTGGGTGAAAAATGGCAAGACACAACCTGGCAGGATTTTCAAAAAAACTATCGGGTTGATTATGAATTTTATAACGGACAAACCTTGCCCTACCCTGATCAAGCTTTTGACGTTTTAATAGCTTATGCCGTACTCGAGCATGTTGAAAATGAAAATTATTTCCTGCAAGAATGCGCCAGAGTTTTAAAAAATAATGGTCAGCTTTTTATTTTCCGTTGTCCCTCGAGACTATCAATTACTGAAAATTTAACCAAAGTATTCAAACTACCGCACCATGAACGATTATATGACCAAAAGCTGCTAAAAAATCTTTTCAGACAAAATGATTTTGAAATTAAACAAATAAAAAGATATGATACTTTCCCTGCCTTTATACCTTTAAAAAACAAACAGGGATTCTGGAATAATCTTTTTCCGGTCAATAATATCTTAAGGAATTTATTCAAAATTTCTCCGTTTAACATCTTTGCCCACCATTTTAAATTACTAGCAATAAAAAATAATAATCACTTATGAATGAAACAAATTATGTAAACTTTTTAACCCCCATCATTAGAACATTAAGAAGAATTGGGGTAATCCCTAATTTTCCGCTTATAACCGATAGAGCGTTGGAATACGGTTTTATGACCCAGCAAATAGATTTTCATCAAGGTGACCGAATTCTGGATGTCGGTTATCTGGAATCCGTTTTACCTTTTATGATGGCCGGACTAGGCGCTGAGGTTCATGCTCTGGATTTAAGACCTTGTCCATTGAAAAATCCCGGCTTTAAAGCTTATATCGGTGATATCAGAAAAACAGAATTTACAGATAAATATTTTGATAAGATCATTGCCATATCCACCCTTGAGCATTTAGGAATCCCTACCCGTTATCAATCCTATGCTGATCCTGATGCTGACAGCAAAGCTTTGCAAGAAATGTCCAGAATACTTAAAGATGACGGACAGATAATAATTACCATGCCTTTTGGCCGCGCAGCCATAAATTCCGTGCAAAAAACTTATGATCAAAAAGCCATTGCCAGATTAATTGCTGGCTTTGAACTTATCAATCTGCAATATGCGAAAAACAATGGCCGCTTCTGGTCTCCGGCTAATTATGACCAAGTTAAAGATACAATTGGCTATCATGCCAATGTCTTAATTAGTCTAAAAAAGAAAAATGAAATTAAGCAAAATTAAGCTACTTCAAATAATTCGAACCCATTGGTTTGCCCTGCTGTTCATCAGTCTGGCTAGCTTAACCATGCTTAATTTATTAAAATGGAATTTATATTCCATGTGGGATTTAACCATTCCGCCTTTTAGTCCGCTGCTGCAGCTTAATAAAGCTATGTCTATTTGGGACTATTCATTTTTAGGCGGCAAATTTTATGTTGCCTGCTGGCAATTGCTAATCTATTTACCCGCATATTTATGGCAATTATTTTTACCAGTAAATATTGCCTCTACTCTTTGGTCCGCATGCTTATTTGCAGTCGCAGGTTTAAGCATGTATGCCTTTTTCTATAAAACCGTGGAACTCCATAAAAAAAATCTGCAATTCCCGGCCTTGATAGCTGCTTTATTTTATATGTTTAATCCCTTTTGGATTTTTCGCTTAAATAGTACATTTTACACTCTTTATATTCTGGCTTTTTTACCTTTAATTTTATTATTGACTCAAAGGGCTATTTGGCTCTTTAATTCTGACCGGCTTAAATCTCTAAAATATATTCTAATTACGACTTTGCTGATTGTTTTAATGATTCCCGGATTAGCTAATCTGCCGGTAGCCCTGGTTACTTTTTTATTTAGCGGTCTATATCTTTTGGGCGTTTCAATATTAAAATCCAAACTTAAAAATCTGTTTTTTGTCGCTTTAATTTTCCTACCCTTACTTCTGTTCACCCAAATTTGGTGGATTTATCCCAACTTTAGTCACAAAGCTGTTCAGGAGGGTTTAGCCAGAGAAGGTCGTTACTTAGAGGATTCTCTAGATGGCATTAAATGGTGGTCGGATAGCGAATATATTTCCTATTATAACATTCTTAGGAATATGGCTTATTACGTACGCGATCCGGAAAAAATGTCCAAAAGCTGGGGCGAATTATGGACGCCGACTACTTCTGTTTACCGCAATAATTTTTTCTTAGTTCTTTCCTTTTTGCTTCCTATCTTTGCATTAAGCTCACTTTTTATTCGTCGAATCCGGCAACAAAGTCCCGCCTTAATCCTGGCTGCCATTATATTATTTTTTACTCCGCTTTTTGCTTTGTTAAAAGAACCATTCGGCACCATAATAAAATTTATTTTTTTAAAAATACCATTTTACATTCTGCGCCGGCCGCCAAGTTATATGTTTATTTTTAGTTTTATTTATGCCTATTTGGGTGGACTGTGGATTTATATCATCTGGGAAAAAATCAATCTCCTTAAAACAGGACTTAAGAAAAAATCAAGCTATGCCTTGCTAGCTATTTTTTTATTCCTTATCATTGGCGTTTTTGCTTATCCCCAGTGGTTGGGCTTAAGTTCTTACATGAATTTGAAAGATAAAAATGGCGCCATAAAATATACTTCCGCCCTAGTCAGCCCGCCTGACTATGCCCAACAGGCTGTTAATTTCCTGAATACTAATCCTGATTCCGGTGGAGTCTTGATTTTACCCCGGGCTGGCATGCTCAGAGGCTATGATTGGCCAAGCGGATATTTTGGTTGGGATTATTATTATATAAATTTAAACCGGCCGGTATTATCAAGCAGCATTGATCGTTATCAAATGTATTACGTCTATAATTATTTGGCAAATTTAATTTCCCAACCCAATGAACGGATCTCACCAGCTGAATTTTCTCAAATTCTGGCCAAACTTAATATTAAATATATTTTAGTCGCCGAAGACAGCTTGCGTCATTCAGATACGCCTCTTTTTGACTTAAACAAAATAAAAAATTATTTATCCGCGCAAAACAATATCGTTCTTATAAAAAAATTTGGCCAGCTGGATTTATATGAAAACACTCTCTGCCCTGATTTTTGCCGCGTTTTTTATCTGCCGAATAAAACGATTGATTTACCGACTCAAACTGTCACCCAAACGATTGATTATGTTTTTAAAATTGAACCGCGACCTTATATCCTGCCTGTAAGTGGAACTGACACTGAAAAATTTAATTATAAATATGATGAAGAAAGAAAACAAAGAGAATATAGCCTGATCAGATTAAAAAACAAACTGGAAATTGATAAATATATCAAGCAAATCAGTCTTGAAATTACAGCCGATCCTGGCTTGAGTCTTGAATTATATCTGGGAGATTATGAAGAAGACTTGCCCAAACCCCTATATTACAAAAATCCAGACGGTAAGGAAGAGAAGACCATGGTACCCAACGGCCCCAAGAAAAAATACATCTTTGAACTCAAAGACAATCAGGATATTGAATATTTAAGTCTATATATTAATATTTTAAACCCCCAACAAACGGGCAATTATAACTTTACTGCGCCTCGGCTGACCATTACGACCATTGAAAAAAATGATTTTCAAAAAGTCTTCAATGATTATAAGCAGGGCCTTGATTTAAAAACAGATTATATTAACAAACAAATTACGACAAACGCTCCTGAAACAGCCGCTAATCTGCAAATTCAAAATATTTCCCCTACTCATTATCTGATTTCCCTGAGAAATAACGGACAAAACAAATTTATTCTTTCAAGCGCAATTACATATCACGAAGGCTGGCAAGCCGAAATTAACGGGCAAAAGCTCGAGCATCTGAAAATAAACGATTTGTTTAATGGCTGGCTGGTTGACTCAAAAAAAATTGCCAGTGTGAATAATGTTCAAATTAATGTTTATTTTGATCCACAAAAAAAAGTTGATCTGGTCAATAAAATTTCTCTTTTCAGTATTCTGACCGTTACCATTATTTTATTTTTTCTAATCGTTAATAAGTCAAAATATGGTCAGTATAAGTTTTTCCGGCATCGATGGTTGTGGCAAAAGCACCCAAATCGCCTTGCTGCAAAAAGAGCTGGAAAAAAATAATATTAGTTATAGATATTTTCATCTGCTTTCTAAAAATAACAGTGTTGTTTCTAGTTGGCATGAAAATAAATTAATTTCTATTCTAATCAGAAAAATTCGCAGCTTAAAAAATAATTGGTTAGGCAGCGTAATTAAAATTGCAACCAGGCTGCTAAATGTTTTAGCTGATTCCCAAATTACAACCAGACTTAATAAGCGCTTAAAGACACATGATGTCATTATTTATGATCGCTATTTTTATGACATATTAGTAATTTTGGCATTTGATTTCCCGCATTTGAGCGATTTTATCCTGTCATTTTCCCGTTTAATCAAGCATCCTGATATAATTATTATTTTTCAAGTTGAACCAGAAACTGCAGTTAATAGGAAAGCCGAACATAATCTAAGACAGGCCAAAATATATTGCCAAATCTATAAACATCTGGCCGACATATTGGGCATTGAGCTAATTGATGCCCAGCAGCCGATAGAGGCTATTAAGACGGAAGTTCTAAATATGTTACCGCCAAAATTAATTCAAAAATTATGACCCATTATAATATTTATAATTTTTTAAATGTCATGTCTAATATTAAAGGGCTTTTCCCGTCGACGTTTATTACTGACGCTAATAATTATTCTGATTTAAATATATCTATTGATAAAACGATCATTCATTCTTTGCTTAAACAAGAGGCTACTGAAATAATGCCTGGCATTTATGTATTAAAGGGAGGAAGCAAAATACTGGCTCAATTTAAAATCTTAGGCATTACAATCGCTATTCTTGCGACTTTCCATGGCGAACAAATTGCACTTCAATTTTCTCCTTCCTTTTATCAACTAAGCCGCATAATCTTAAAAATGCCTATTGCTTCCTTATTCCCCCTGGAGCATTTTGTAAAATTAATCACTCAAATATTGCTTTTGAAAAAAAAATATAGTTTTATCATTGCCGCAGGCTTAATGACCAAATCTCACCAGTCTATTTTATTATCTTCTTTTGGCGGTATCGGCAAAACAACTACTTGTTTAAAATTATTTGATTCTGCCGCTGACTATTCCCTACTGGGAGATGACACTTTAATCACTGACGGCCAAAAGATATGGTCATATCCCAAAAATTTCAGGCTGCGCAAATTGGGCAATGTTTTCTTCTCATTAGAAAAAAATATTTCGCCAGAGCAACAGTTCCCCGGCAAAAAAATAGGGGGTGTTGCTTGGCCTAAATACTTATTTTTATTAGAAAAAGGCCCGGCTAATACCGTCCAACCAATTACTGCCGCCCAAGCCTCGGTTAAATTCTTAGCTATCCAAAATAAAATATTAAATTTGTATGCCGAAAGAATTATTTTAGCCAGCTCCCACCAAAATCTGCTCGATTTACCACTACTGATGGAAAGACAAAAACAAATTGTTGAACAACTAGTAACCCAAACTCATAATTTTATCGTCCAAGCCAGACAAGCTCATGATTTTAACAGGCTAATTACCAACCAATTAATAAATTTATGATTCAAGAATTAAAATTTTTAGTGCAGCTATTAAGTCCGCTTTATCGACCGCCAGCTTACAAAACAATAAATTTCCCAGAAGTTGATCTGAAAAACTTACTAGAAATCGCCGAGCAAAATAATCTATTATATTACACCGCCCAAATTTTGCGGGAAAATTATTTTAATTACATAACGGCCGAGCATAGAGAAAAAATCAATAAAATCATCAGCAACGGCCAAGTCCAATTGCAGAAAATTGATTTTGCCTTAAATTTGCTGAATAAAAACTTTAATAATTTATTATTGGTCAAAACTTATCGCAATTATCCGCGTTTGGCTAATGATTTAGATATCCTGACTAAAAACTTTATCGTGGACATGGCAAAATTTAAGGATCTAAATCTGCAAGCTTCTGATTATGACCCTAAATTACAAGAAGTAATCTTTTATCAAGACAAAATAGCTAAAATACATTTGCACGGCAGTTTGTCCTGGCAAAACTGTACATATTTTGACAACGATTTAATTTGGCAACAGCCAAAGACAATCTTGCTTGGCCGACAAGAAATTACTATTCCCAATCCAACAGCTGATTGGCTGATTCACTTGGCTCATATGAACTTTGAACCACTGCACTTTACACTATCCGAACTACTTTATTTATTTAATCTGACCGAGCAAATTGATCTAAAAGTTATTATACAACAAAGTAAAAAATATCACTGGCATCACGCCCTCATCGGAACCTTGCATATTTTAAATGATTTTCATGATTATTTTTACCATCAGCCTTTACTCGTTAATAATTTAATTCCGCCAATTAAATTAATAGCCCAGGCTGACAGCAATTACCAATTACCAAAATCATTTTCTCGCTGGCACATCATTACTGCTTTTTTGGCAAAAGGCATAATCATACAACCCCTTATAAAAATCAATAAAGTCATAAAAATATTAATTACCGGTAATGCCCGAAAAGGATTCTATCAAGCTCCTGAAAATAATCTTTTAAAATAACCCTATGCCTGACTTGAGTATTATTATTCCTACTTACAACCGTAAAGATCAATTAGTAAAGCTGATTGCTTCAATTTTAATTTCTGATTTCCCCAAAGAGAATTATGAAATTATAATCATTGATGATTGTTCTACTGATAATACCCCTGAATATATCCGAAAAAGATTTATTGATATTGCTAATTTATTTATTTACACTAAACCTGAAAATAAAAGAAAATCTAATTCAGTCAATTTGGGCTGGCACAAAGCCAAGGGGCAATTCCTGTTTTTTATTGATGATGATACTGAAATTGCTCCTGATACTATTAGCCAATTATATGCGGACAGTCAAAATCTGGGTGCTGACCATCTGCTTTGCCCTTTGATGCTTTATTATGACCAGCCCCAGAAAATTTGGTTTGCAGGACTGAAACTGAATTTTTGGACTACTACTGGAAAATTTATTTATAAAAATAAACAATTAGCTGACGTTATCCCGGACAGGATTGAGACCGATGCGATTATTACTGCTTTTTTCGTCAACAAAAAAATATTCGATACGATTGGCGGGTTTAATGAAAAATTATTTCCGTTTCAATTTGAAGAACTTGATTTTTGCGTCAGAGCAAAAACTGCCGGCTATAAACATTTTGTGATTACCTCGGCTAAACTATGGCATGATCATCAAACCGGAAATTTTATCAATAATCCCTGGCGCCTCTATTTGGAAGTAAAAAACAGAATCATTTCAGCCAAATTATGGAGTCAAAACCGACCACAAATAATAATTTCCCATATATTTGCTTTGCTAATTCCCATCAGCTATTTAATTTTAAAAAGCAGTCTTTTTCGAGATCATTATATAGCCTGTATAAAAGCCGTTATTAACGGCGTCTGTACCGGACAAACAATTGCTAAAAATATAACTCCTTATTATAAACGCAACTTTAATGATTTAAAAAAAGAAATATGTTAAATTCTTTTTCCAAAAAACTTTTACTATTAATCTTCGCCTTTGTTTTATCTTTAATTTTTATTTTAACCAATACACCCCTAAATAAATTAAGCGATAAATATCTCCAAGCTGAAAGCTTGGGCGGACTTTTTAGTTATCAAGCTCAAAATGCTTATCTGAATTATGAAGGTAAAAAATTAGACTTGCCGCAATTTTATCTGGCTCAAAATATTTATTATTTTAAAAATGGCGATTTTCAACAAAATCTACCCGATAATAAAAGCCAGGTACTCTGGCAAGATAATCAAACAATCAATAACATCGCATCTTCATTAATTAAAAATTCCAATGATTTTATTAATGCCTATTTTAATACTAATGAACTTGATTCTAAAAATACTGAAAAAATAAATACCCTCGAGGATCAATTAAATGTCATTTTGCCTGGTTTCAATCTGAATCAGCAGGGCAATTTTTCCGGTGAACTTAAATTAAATCAGGCTAGCAATAAATGGGCACTTGCTAAAACAAGTATGGATACGGATAAGTTAAAAATTTCCTACCAAGTCAAAGATGGAGAATATTGGTTCATTTTTGAATCTCCTCTGATTTATGAATTAAATGGCCAAACATATCAGGATATAAAAAATATAGACACCGGACTAAAAGCTGATCAGGAAGTTCTTATCCAGGGTAATAGTAATCTTTCAATGATACTCAAACCCCAAATAACAGATACTGTATTTCTTGGCGAATACCCTTTGGCCGTTCTAAATAATTTAACTGTTTATCAGGACAAACAAATTATAGCTCAGGAAAGCTTCGAAAGCTTAGACAATTTAATCCTCAGAGATTGTTCCGGTGAACAAGGTCAAGCTTTAATCAGTCTGACCAATAAACCAGATGCTACCGATGGTAAATCGTCAATAGAACTTAAAGCAAAGAATCATCAGGCTTGCCTTAATATCAAATTTAAAATCAATCAGGAAAATTCGGATGTAATCTATAAAATCTCATTTGATTATAAAAATATCCAAGGCGGCCAAGCTAATTCCCATATTCTTCTCAATAATCAATCAAACAAACAAAATGATTTCAGTGTCAATGATAACGATTGGCATCATTTTCAAACATTAATAGCAGCTAAACCCGAAGAACAAGATTTAGCAATATATTTTTATGCCAAGTCAGACGGTTTTACACAAGTCAGCAATCTTTATGACAATTTGATCATCACTGAGATGCAAGCAGCCCAGCCATTAATTTTAAATGATTTATTTATCGGACATTCTTATTCCATCTCAAATGCGCTTGACCTAAAAACAGATAACGCCTTCTCAATAAAATTGCCAGGGCAACAAGCTGAGGATTCCGAGCAAGTCAATAAACAATTTTATTTCCTACAACAAAATCAAGCCGCCGCTACGGCAACATCTAATTTGGAATACAAAAAAATATTTAACGGGCTTTATAGGTTACAGTTAAAAAATATTCAACAGCCTGTATTGCTGGTATTTACTCGTCCCTATCAGTCTGGCTGGCAAGCCAATCTGGGGATAAAAGAACTCACTGAACAAACACATTTATCTGTTAATGGCTATGTAAATGGCTGGTGGCTGGATCCGCAGCAAATTTGCGCAAACTCAACTTCTTGTCATCAAAATGAAAGCAATTCTTATGATTTAGATCTAATCATTTGGCATCAACCGCAGTTACTGTATTATTTGCTTTTAGTAATTGATCTTACGACTTTTCTATTTCTATTAATTATTTTAATTAAAAGACGTATAAATACCATCTATGCCCCCAGAAACTAATTTATTCAAACTTAGGTTTGCTTTAATTAAGCATTTCAGATTATGCCTAAAAAAAATATCCAAATTATTTAAGCTGATCAAACAAGTTTTACCACGCCATAAGATCATTTTGTTTATTTGCCCTGTTTTATTTGGATTATTAACTTGGAAACTTAATTTATTATTAGCCATATTAATCATTGCTGCCTTATTATCATTTATTTACGGCTGGAATAGTTTGATATTTTTAGCAGGGACAATTTTAGCTCTAGTTATCTGTCTAATTTCTTTAATTTTTCGCCAAAATACTTTCGCAGAGACAATGTCAATTTATGCTTTTTATTTTTTATTTATTACTGTTATTCTGCAATTTAAAAAAAATCTAAAAAAAAATAAGCATGCTGCAATTTCTAAAAAAAACATGTAAGGAAATATATTTTCCCCTCGGTTTATTGATAATTATTCTTTGGCAGATGCTGACCCCTGGTTATGTGCTGACCTTAGATATGGTTTTCACGCCTAAATTAAATTTCTTTTTTAGTCAGGGAGATATATTGAACACATTGCCGGTATTATATTTCATAAAACTACTGAATATTTTCTTATTTGGCTGGATAATCCAAAAAATTGTTTTAATTGCCCTGTTTTTTTGCCTTGGCTATTTAGCCTTTAAATTTTTGCCGGTGCCCCAAAAATATTATGCCAATTATTGGGCGGCTTTATTTTATACGATTAACCCTTTTGTCTATGAAAGGTTTCTAGCCGGCCATTGGCAGCATCTTTTCGCTTATGCCTTTTTACCCCCATTTATTTATTATTTATTTAAATTCGCTAAAAGCCCGGGCTGGCAAAATTCAGTCTGGCTCTTTGGCTGGCTATTCTTGATCGGCATCTTCTCTGTGCATTTTTTAGTCATGGCAATATTAGTTTTGGCAATTTATCTGTCTTGTCAGATTCTAAAAAATTTTATTATCCAAAATAAAAAGCAAGCTATAATTATTATAAAATTCACCTTATTATTCTCGCTTTTTTTTCTAATTTTTAACAGCTACTGGCTAATCCCCTATCTTACAAAGCCAAACGATTCCCTTTTAAATAATATTAATTCCCAGCACTTACAAGCTTTTCAAACCGCAAATAATCAGCACCTAAGTACCAACTTAAACGTTTTGGCTCTTTATGGCTATTGGGGTGAAAACCAGCCATGGGCAAATTACTGGCTCTGGCCCAAGGATAATTTTATTTTTTGGCTCATTATCTCTGCCTTTCTATTTACTCTGATTTCTTCGGGAATTTATTATGGCTTTAAACATTACAGAAGCCAAACGATTTTCTTCATAGTGCTTGCCCTTTTTGCTTTTGTTTTTTCCTGCGGTGTGGGAAATACAGTCTTTAAGCCAATCAATCAATGGCTTTTTGAACATATCTTTTTCTGGCGGGGATTCCGCGATACCCAAAAATTCAGCGGCTTACTTGTCTTAAGTTATGCCTATTTTGGCTCTTTAGGCTTTTATTACATTATGAACAGCCTGCAAAAACATAAAATCGCCAAATTTGCGATGATAGTCTTATTTGCTTTGCCGCTTTTATATACATACCCCATACTTGGCGGTTTTGCCCGGCAATTACAGCCGGTCTGGTATCCGAAATCCTGGGATCAAGTCAACCAACTGATTAATCAAGATAAAACAAATTATAAGGTATTATTTCTACCCTGGCATCAATATTTATCTTTAAAATTTAATCATAATCTGATTACTGCCAATCCTGCCCAGGCATTTTTTGATCAGTCGATAATACAAAGTGAAAATATTGAAGTTAATAATATTTTGACTCAATCCACCCAATCTAAATATCAAAAAATTAATAATTTAATCCTGAATTTAGAAAATTTGCCGGCCACAACAGTTATAAATGAATTAAAAGCTGAAAATATTAAATATATTATTTTTGCTCAGGATTTAATCGCTGAAGATAATTTAAAATATGTTTTTATGGAATCTCCCAGATTATCTGAAATGTATTCTAGCCCGGAAATTAAGCTTTTTAGCCTAAAATAGTAAAGAAAAGTAAAATTATATTAAAAATAATATTAACAGTTGATAAAGAAAAAATTAAGCTAATATTAGCTAAAAAAGTGGATAACTTTTATTGACTTTAATCCTAAAAAGTTAGATAATAATATAAAGAATTATTATAAGCTAAATCTCTAAAATTTAATTAAAAAATATGAGAAACAAGCTAATTTTTCAATGCACTAGTTTTTTTATTGTTTTTGCCTTAATAATTATTTTATCCGGATTATTAGGCACAGGTCTGTTTTGGGGCATTAAAACCGCCTTTGGTTATGGTGGCGGCGGCGGAGGTGGAGGATATTATCCACCTGAGAATACCAATACTAACACTAATACAAACACCAATACTAATACAAATTTAAATACTAATATTAATCAGGTTGTCGGTGTGTCTGCCCCTACAGTCGATCCTTTTACCAGCCCGACAAGTAATTCAATTCTGATTTTACGCGGCGGTCGAGATGCCAATACCACGATTTTTATCAATAATTTGGATAATTCTGTTTCCTATACGACAGCCACAACCTGGCAAGCGCCAATCTCTTTAGAACTAGGACTGAATATTTTTCATTTAATTGCCAAGAATTCAGCCGGCACTAGCAGTGGAATTGTTACGGTTTTTGTCAGCCGCATTGGCTCTGCTGATATAACCGGCGATAATATTACTGATGATCTTGATTTGGCCAAACTAGTTGCTAATTGGGGCAAAAATTGGCAGCCAGCTGATTATAATGGTGACGGCATAATCGATGATCTGGATTTAGCTTATCTGGTCAGCCGCTGGACATAATTAAAATATATAAAACTTTATATTAGCTATCTTTAAAATTATGAGAAAATTAATTATGTCCCGCAAAGCGGGATCAAGCACTGGCGGAAAAAAATTTATTATCTTTATAATGTCAGTACTGGTTTTTTCCTTAATCTGTTTGCCGGTCAATGCCGGAAGCGCGACTTTATCATTAAGCACTGCCAAAACAAGCTTAAAAGTCGGTGATGTATTTAAAGTATCTGTAAATATAAATAGCGGCGGCAATGATTTGCAGGTTGTCAGGGCAAAAATATCCTATTCTGCCGATTTAATTCAAGCGCAGGGATTTACACTGGGAAGCCTATTCCCCCAAAAAAGCCCCGGCGAATTAATCGGAAACGGCACTATTTATTCCGGGGGCTACCGCATCGGCGCTGGCACCAGTTCCAACGGCCTTTTAGGCACGGCTACCTTTAAAGTCATAAAAGAAGGCAAAGCAACTATTTCGCTTATAGCCGGTTCCAGAATGATTACGCCGGAACCCAAAGATATTTATAGCGGCGGAAACAGCCTTGCTCTGACTTTAAGCGCGGTAGAAAAACCCAAGGAAGAAACAAAGCCGGCTGAAGCCGATAAACCCGCGGAAAAAATTGTTATGATAGCTCCAGATATTTCTTCAGCCACTAATCCGGAAAATGTTTGGTCAAATAACAATAATGTCATTTTAACCTGGAATCAGCCTGCCAATTGCCAGGGTTATGTTTTAAAATTAGCCGAGGAACCATTGGATGATATTGGCAATGAAATCACTACAACAAAAAATTCGTATACCTATGATAATCAAGCCGACGGTATCTGGATTTTCCAGCTCAAGGCTAAATATCCGACGGGCTTTAGCGCCATTGCTAATTATACAATCAAAATTGACACCGCGGCTCCGCAGGCAATGGTACCATCAATTGAAGCTCAAAAAATAAGCGATAAGAAAAACAGTTATCAGATTTTCTTCAATACCACTGACGCGCTTTCAGGCATTAAATCTTATCAAATTCAATTTGACGGCAGCCCATTCAAAGAAGCAACTTCACCTTATCTGTTAACTGAAGCTGAAACAAAGACCCAGAATGTCGCTATTAAAGCGATTGATAATGCCGACAATGAAACAACCGCGGTCTCGCCGATTGCTGATTATATCAAACAGCAAGAAGCCGCCTTATGGCAATTGCAACAGGAAAAAATTACCCTATTTGACATCCAGGCTAATGCTACCAAACGGTCATGGCTAGAATTCTATTTAACTATAGTAATAATCGCCGTTGTCTTTATTATTATTCTAGCATGGATAATCATGAGGAAAAGAAAATAATTAAATAGAACAAACAATCAACTGGATAAACCCCCCATAAAAACCAAAGGCCGTATAAACCTTTGGTTTTATGATAGGCATTTTACAAGCCCGTCGATCTGATTTGCTAATTAAAAATTTCTATTTTATAATTAAGGCAAGACTAATGTAAATCTTTATTCATGAAACAATCATTCATCAAACCAAAAAAGATATTATCAGTTCCGCGGTTATTTAGCGGCATTTTCTGCTTGGTATTATTTTTATTATTATCAAATTTTTGTTTAGCCCAGAGCCTTGATAAAATTGAAGTTACCGCCATTGATCAATTTCAGAAAGTGGCACCCGGCGAAAGCCTGCCCATAGCCATGAAATTATTGAATATGGGCGGTTCCGGCCGGGTTGACGTGGAAATCACCTACCGTATCGAAGATGCCCGGAAAAACGTGCTGACTGAAGAATTAGAGACAGTGGCAGTGGAAACAACAGCCTCATTTATTAAGCAGGTTAAGATTCCGCCTGATTTAAAGCCCGGCAGATATTTTATTTTGGCTGACATGAAATATCCTGATCAAAAAGTGCCGGCTGTTTCCCGCATACCTTTTCAAATTGAAAATAAATTCTTTGGTTTTTTTCAAGACCAATTGATAATCTTAGCTGTTGTTATTTTTGGGGGTGTTACTCTGATCCTTTTAGTCGCTTATTTGATTAATAAGCGCAGACGGGTAGTTGTTTCCCAATTTGAATATAAAAACACGCACCCGCAGCTTAAACCTTATTTTGAACTCATCAGCGATATTATTTTAACCATGCGGCTCCATCTCGGCGATAAAGCTATTGTAATCGCCAATAACATTATCGGCCTTAAAGTAGCTGATAATGGCGAAGTGCTGGCGCTGGAAAAAGAACCAATGGAAATCGTTACGTTGTTAACCATGCAGTATGAAAAAAATCTCGGATATAAAGGTGTTAATCTTTCCCAAAAGGCCTTAGCCACCAGACAAAATACCGCCACATTACTTGAAGATAAGATTGAATATCAAAAAACCGCTAAGCTATTAAATGATGTTCACAAGTATTTTATAAAAAAGTAAATAAAACATTAAAAAACACTCCTGACCTTCGAGTGTTTTTATTTTTGCTTAATTTAAATTTTAATTATATTTAATCATAATTTGCCTATTATTAAACTAAACCTCACGAAGTTTGGGGATATAAATTTCTGCCAATTTTTGCTACTACTAAATCTCGGTATTAACTCAATTTAATTATACTATTTAATATTTCCGCTTTGCCGGATTTAATTCCTGCCGCCTTGGCGGCATCACGCCAACGGCGTTGATAATTTTTAAAATTATGCCTAAAATTTTAGTCGTTGACAATGATTTAGATACTCTGGAAACAATTTGTTTAAGCCTGGAAGCGGGCGGTTTTAAAGTTATCAGGGCGGAAGGAGGTCAAAAAGCCCTGAACTTGCTAAAAACCGAAACTCCGGATTTAATTTTATTAGATATTATGATGCCTGAAATTGACGGCATTCAGGTCGCCAAAAAACTAGATGCTGACATCAAAACTCAAAAAATCCCCATTATGTTTATTTCCGCTCTGCCGGTTGAATCCAATAACTTTAAATCCGCTATTAAGGAAACTGAAAATTTAAAAAATATAAAAGGCGCCGTGGAAAAACCTTTTAAATTTGAGGATTTAATAAATAAAATTAATCAGGTTTTAAAAAACAAATAAGGACATGGCTTCTTTAGATAATATTTCCGAAAAAAAATTTGAAACGATTTTTGAATACGCGCCTGACGCTATTTACATCTCCGATCTAAGGGGTAATTTTATCAACGGCAATAAAGCCGCTGAGATTTTAACCGGATATAAAAGACAAGAATTAATCGGCAAATCGTTTTTAAAATTAAAGCTACTGGCGCCAAATGAAATAATTCGGGCGGCAAAACTATTAGCCCTAAACCTCCTGGGACAACCCACCGGTCCAGATCAATTTACCTTAACAAGTAATGACGGTAAAAAAAGGCTAATTGAAATACGAACATTTCCAATTGAGACAGCAGGCAATAAGCAAATTATGGGTATTGCCAGGGATATTACCGAACGCAAAAAAGCAGAACAGGAAATCCGAGAATCAGAGGAAAAATACAGCGCTCTTTTTGAAGCCAGCGCCGATGGCATACTTATTGCCGATATTGCATCTAAAAAATTTAAAAATGCTAATCCCGCTATCTGTAAAATGTTTGGTTATACTGCGGAGGAATTCAACAAACTGTCAGTTACAGATATTCACCCTAAAGAAAAGTTGGCATATGTTATTTCTGAATTTGAGGCTCAATCAAAAGGCCTAAAAACTTTAGCCGAGAATATCCCCTGCCTAAAAAAAGACGGCTCAATTTTCTATGCTGATATTAACAGTAGTGCGGTTACAATTAATAATAATAGCTTAAATGTCGGATTTTTTAGAGATATTACAGGGCGCAAAAAAGCAGAAGAGGAAATCAATCGGAAAAATGAAGACCTGGAAAAATTCAATAAATTAGCTGTTGACCGGGAATTAAAAATGATGGAATTGAAAGATGAGATCCTTAAATTAAAAAAGTAACCCGATTAAAATTATATTTTAACCGCAACCGACTATGAATCCCTACGCCCTTTTGCCGTTAACCGGTATGCTGGCAAATCTAATTCTGGCGTTTTATATTATTAAAAAAAACAGCGCCAGCTTAACCAACAGATTATATGGTTTGGCTGCTTTATCATTAACTCTTTGGTCACTTGGGAATTTTTTAAATTATTCAGCGACAACATTGCCGGCTGCTTTTTATTGGGATAAAATTAGCACCCTAGGCTCCGCTCTTACCGTTATATTTTTATTGTATTTTTGCCTGTGTTTTACCAAGAATAAACTGTTAACCAACAAGTATTTTGCGTTTTTTCTTTTCCTGCCGGCTCTTTTGTTCATACCGTCTGATTTTTTATTTAATACCATATCAAAATCTATTGAGGTTGTCTGGTGGGGACACCGCGGGATAAACGGCGATTTATTCGCGTTGTTTATGCTTTATGATATTTCCTATATTGCTGTCGCTATATTTTGCTGTTACCGGTATTTGAAACAAATCAAAGAACCAAATGAAAAGATCCAAACAACACTTATAATCATTGCCTTGGGAA
Source organism: Candidatus Parcubacteria bacterium (assembly GCA_026395755.1). Classification (GTDB taxonomy): domain Bacteria; phylum Patescibacteriota; class Patescibacteriia; order CAIXNZ01; family CAIXNZ01; genus JAPLYC01. Next base: position 18,915 of record JAPLYC010000038.1, read on the forward strand.
TTCCTCTTGCGGGTGGAATAATGACAGAAGCTATTCCCAAAATCTATGGCATTTCCATGATCCCACTAACTACTGCCCTAACTACCTGTACGGCATTAATCATCGCCTACGCGATAATTAAATACAAACTAATGGATATTACACCGGCTGTGGCGGCAGATACAATTGTTGAAACCTTGGCTGATTCTTTGTTTGTGCTAGGGACAGATAAAAAAATCCAGCTGGTTAATCAGGCAACCTGCAGCCTTTTGGGGTATAAAAAAAATGATTTAATCGGCCAGCCGGTACAATCAATATTTGTCAATCAGACATTTTTTTCGGAAGATACATTTAACGAACTGATTGATAATGACAGAATACTTAGTTCTAAAATGAGTTATCTGAGTAAATCAAAAACGGAAATCCCAATCAGCTTAAATACTGCCGTAATTAGAAATCGCGGAGGGCAATTTTTGGGAATTGTCGGCATCGCCAGAGATATCACGGATCAGGAGAACGCTTATGCGGAACTAAATAAAAAAAACAACGAGCTTGAACGCTTTAATAAAGTTATCATTGACCGGGAATTAAAAATGATAGAACTAAAAAAGAAAATTTTAGAGCTGGAAACAGCTGCCAAAAATAAGCTTTAACTGGAAGTGAAAATATGGCAAATCTTAACCAAAATTGCTGGGAATTCATGGGCTGTCCTCAAGATATTAGAGACGCCTGTATTGTTTATCAGGTAAATTCAGGGCGTGAATGCTGGCTTTTAATGATTTCCAAAAAAAGCTGTCCCCACTCCAAGCTCCTTAAAAACGGCTGTTTTGATTGCGCTTGGTACAAGAAATTTAATCCGTAAATATTAATTTATGAAGAACAAATTGCTCATCTTTAGTATAATAATTCTCCTAACTGCCATAATTATAGCGGTATTATATCTTGTTCAGGCAAAAAAGACTGCTGCCGAGCCGCTTCAAGAAATCACACTTGGTCTATCCTGGATGCATCAATCCCAATTTACCGGTGAATATTACGCTGATTTATTCAATCTCTACAAAAATAAGGGCTTAAAAGTCAATTTTATTCCGGGCTCGATTGATATTGATCCTATTGACAAATTAATTTCCGGTGAATATGATTTCGCGCTAATTCAGCCTGATTCGCTAATCAAGACGGTTTCTGAGGGCAAAAAAATCAAGGCGATTGGCGTAACGTATAAAATCCATCCGCTGGTTTTTGCCAGCTTACCTGCCAAAAATATCAAAAAGCCCGAAGATCTTGCCGGCAAAACTATTGGCGTAGCTTACAGCGAAGAAATTCCCTTACTGGCTCTGCTTAAAAAAATGAACGTCCCCGTAGAATCCGTAAAAATTGTCCAGCGTGATTATAATTACGATAAATTATATAGCGGTAAATTTGACGTTGAGGCCGGCTGGATTAATGAAATTGAATTTGAGAAACTCCATGGCCATGAATTTAATTTAATCCGTCCGTCAGATTATAATATAGTTTTTTATGCCGATTTGATTGTTACCTCTGATCAATTAATTGAACAGGAACCTCAGTTGGTAGAAAAATTTCTTAGCGCCACTCTGGCCGGCTGGCAAGAATCGATCCAGGACATTAAAACAAACTCCCAGTTGGTCTTAAATTATGATTCCGCCCTGGATCCGCTTTATGAATCTGCCATGCTTGAATACAGTTTGCCTCTAATTCATACCGGGCAATCAGCCATTGGTCTGATGGATGATACCAGCTGGCAACAGATGTATCAGACACTGATTGCGCAGAAGATAATCACCAACCAATTTGATATTAAAAAGGCTTACACCAATCAATTTATAAAATAACTGCGAAAAAACGTGTCCGTAAAAACAGAAGAGAACATGCCCAGAAAAGTCAAATTTAAACTTTTCCATAAACTATTTCTTATATTTATGGCAATTTTTAGTTTAGCAGTGGCCATAGCCGGCTTTTTTACTTACCTCCAAACTAAGGAAATAATTATTGAAAAAACCCAAGGCAACCTGCTTATTGCCTCAGACTTAAGACATCAAGGAATTGATAATTTTTTTCACGATAAAACCGCAGATTATAATGTTTTGCAAACTATAATTAATGAGGATCTAATCACGCTTATCAATTCTGCCGACCAAAATCTTCAAACCGCGGCTGAACAGAAAATAGCTAAATATTTTAAGGACTTTTTAAATAACGGGGAATTAACCGAAATCTTTATCATGGATAAAGACGAGGGCAAAGTCATATATTCTACCGATAAAAATAATATCGGCAAGATTAAAACTAATCGTGAATACTTTATAGAAGGCAAAAAAAATACTCATATCCAAAAATTCTTTTTTAGCGAAGATTTGCAAGCGCCGACCGCTGTAATTGCCTCTCCAATTTTAGATAACAATCAAAAACTGATCGGAGTCTTGGCCAGTCGCTTGAATCTGGAGGATATCAATAAAATGATGACGGGAAATAGCGGTCTTGGGATGAACGGAGAAACCTATCTGCTAAATTCATCTAATTTTTTCATATCCCAGCCTTCGACTTCGACAGACAACCTTGTATTTAAAAAAACTGTTTTTACTACAGCTGCAAATGAATGTTTGGCCGGAAAAAATAATTTCGGATTTTATAACGATTATAGAAAAAAACCAGTAATCGGTCTTTATACTTGGTTACCCGATGATCAGTTGTGTCTAATCGCCGAAATTGATCAAAGTGAGGCATTTGCGCCCATATACCGATTTAAAAATTTCGTAATTACTATCTATTTAATAATTTTACTGGGCGCGATACTGGTGATATTTCTCTTCACCAAAACAATTACCCTGCCATTAAGCGAACTGGTAAAAGCCACTAAAATTATCAGCCAGGGCGATCTTGAATATAAGATTAATATAAATAATCGGGACGAGGCTGGAGCTTTAGCCAAATCCTTTAACAAAATGGTTCTGGCCATCAAGGAATCAAGAGCTGAAGTTGATAACCAAGTAAATGCGCAAACTCAAGAAATCAGAAAAAAAACTCTTGACATTGAAAACCAAAAGAAGGCCATTCTAAATATTTTAGAAGATGTTTCCACAGAACGCGATTTGGCCGGTAAGGAGCGTGATGAAACCAAGACCATATTAAAAAGCATTGGCGATGGAGTCATGGTTGTGGACCAGCAACAGAAAATTGAATTTATAAACCCTGTGGCTGAAGAACTGACTGGCTGGCCATTAAAGGACGCCATTGGAATAAACTCCGAGACTGTTTTCAATATCTTTGATGAAGAAAAAATGCTTAAAAGGCAGTCCCCTATCGACGAAGCTATTAAAACCGGCCAGATAAAGAACCTATCCAATCATACTGTTTTAAAAACAAAAGACGGCCAGATTATCCCCATAGCTGACAGCGCCGCCCCAATAAAAGACGCCCAGGGCAATATCAGCGGCGCTATTTTGGTTTTTCGCGATGTCATTAAGGAAAGAATCTCCGAGGAAAAATTATTAATGGCCAAAAACGATTTGGAAAAACTAAATCTTGTTCTGGATCAAAAAGTTGACCAAAGAACCAAAGAATTACAAAAAGCCTATGATGAATTAATGAGTTTAGACACAATGAAAGATGAGTTTTTAAATATTTCCGCCCATGAATTAAAAACCCCACTGACTTCAATCATTGGCCTGTCTGAAATTATGATCTTAAATAAGCAGGGTTCCATAAATATTAAACAAAAAAAGAGTTTAACCATTGTTAATAATGAAGCCAATCGCCTGCTGGGTATTATTAAAAAAATACTGGGCATTACCCGCATTGAAGCCGGTAAAGCTGTTTTTGACATGCAGGAAACTGACTTATGCCCGCTGGCTTCAAAGACAGTAGACTCGCTCAAGCCCTTGGCGGACAAGCAAAAGGTTGAACTTGTTTGCCGAAAACCTAATCAGGCTATATGGGTAAAAGTAGATGCTGAAAGGATTCAGGAAGTAATTTATAATCTAATTGACAATGCCCTAAAATTTAGCCCGCCAGAAAGTACAATCTTTATTTCCGGAGAGATAAAAAATAATGAATTTACCTTTAGCGTCAAAGACCAGGGTCCCGGCATTGATCCGGCTAAAAAAGACAAGTTATTCCAAAAATTTTCCCAGCTTGACACCGGCTTTTCTCGTAAGCAGGAAGGTACCGGCTTAGGCTTATATATTTCAAAAATTACTATTGAAAATATGGGTGGTAAAATTTGGGTTGAATCAGAGTTTGGCCATGGCGCCAATTTCAAATTCAGCTTACCGCTTATCAAAAAAAATTAAGCAATATAGCAGGTTTTTAAAGCATAGATTTACAATATCAATGACAATTTTTTGTCATTTTTTTAAATATACAGCTGTTTAAAATGCTCTTAAACTTACTTAACGATAAGTCTGCCCAGGAAAGGATTTCAAGATCAATTATGAGCTATTTTAAGGCCATTTTTAGGGGTATTTATATGAAATCCGGGGATATTTCAGACTTCCCAAACAATTGCTTCCTACGCGCAATAAAACACTATCAGAGTCCCTTATGAAAATGCCCTGGTTTGATAAACAATACTTTGGGAAATTCTTGGGTTTTTGTCCCGGGCAGACAAGCTGATTGCGAATAGTTATAAAAAAAAGCGGCTCATCACGGAACCGCTTTGGTTTGAAATTGCCTGACTGTAGTGATTAATTTTTCACTGTCCCAGGGCTTTAGCATGAATTCAACGCCTGCTGGCAAATTTGCCGGCTTGCCTTTGCCTGAGAGAAGAATAATCCTCATCTCGGGATTTTTTATTGTTTTTTGACCGCTTGTTATTTCGCTGATAAGTTCAATCCCTGTTTTAATAGGCATATCATTATCAGTGATCAAAAGGTCAAAAAAATCCTGTTCCAGTTTTTGCAGAGCCTCAAATCCGTCACCTGCCTCAACGATTTCATAATCTTTATTTCTTAATACTCGCTTTAAAGCAATTCTGACATTATTTTCATCGTCAACCAATAATATCTTGAAGCTCATCTTTATCCTCCTTTTTGTAAGTTCAACAAAATATCCAAAGTTATTCTGATATTAACATAAATTGGATGACTTAGCAAGGCACAATGACAAAATAACCGTTTTAACAAAAACAATCAAACGACTAAACGGCTAATAATCACCAAGTCTTGCAAAAAATAAAAGAAAAGAGTATACTATTTATATACTAATTAAGGCTAGTCGACTTAATTAAGCTGTAATTTAACAATTTAAGACCATGAAATTAGGATTTGAAAGCAAGGGCGAATTTCAGGCGGCGTCTGTAGATATCATAATCAAATCTTTTTTCCAAGGCGGAAATCATGATAATGATACTTCTATAGAATCGGAAATAACCAGTATAGTACTCGGGTTATCAAAGGCTTGGGATACTGCCGAAGAATACAACCCAAAAAACAAATAACACATTATTTGTGTTTGTGGGGGGGAATGATTTATATCATTTATCTGCCCCCACTGTCGGAGAAAGTTTATCAGCGGTAAAAGAGAACACCATAAAGACGGGTGTTTTTTTGTTTTGTCGGAGAAAGTTTATCAGCGGTAAAAGAGAACACCATAAAGACGGGTGTTTTTTTGTTTATATGCTTTTCCAAAGACAACAAAAAAATCGCCTAAATGAAGCGATTTTTTATAACTGGGGAGATAGGATTCGGACCTATGAATGCCGCCTCCAAAGGGCGGTGCCTTACCACTTGGCGACTCCCCAATGAAATCGTTAATCGTCTAACGGTTACGAAACGCGTATCGTCAGGTGTCTGGCGGTTACGTGCCGTTAAACGTTACCGCATAACGTTACGAGCATCGTGGCCCTTTGACGACAAAATTTTGACGATATTAAGTAATCGTATTAATATTGTATGCGAAAATGGGGCTAAAGTCAAGGATAATAAGACTTTAAATCAAAAGAAAAAGGTCGTCCCGAGTGCGGAACGACCTTTATTTTTGAATTAGGCCAGACAGAATCTGATCTTGGTCAGATACTCGATGGCCTTTTCTTTGCCCCAGGCATGGATGCCTATTTCGTCTTTGGTAACGTCTTCGGCGGTAAAGAGCTTGAGCAGTTTGGTGCCCAGGACTTTATCAAACTTGTTG
>JAPLYC010000114.1 GCA_026395755.1 Candidatus Parcubacteria bacterium
AAAGGTGAATTTGGACGGATATTTTTCGAATGGCAGGTGCCGGAATATACTATGCACGAAAGAAGTAATGCCTGGTATATTGTTATGGCCATTATCGGCATTGCCCTGGTTATTTACAGCATATTCACGGCAAACTTTCTCTTTGCCCTGATTATTATTTTGGCAACCTTTATTGTTTATTTGCGGGTATATTATACTCCCAAGGATTTGATCTGTCAGATTACCGAAGACGGAATAATCATCGGCAACCAGTTTTTTGGCTATGAAATGCTGCAGAATTTTTACATAATTTATTATCCCCCGGCCATAAAAAAGCTGTTTTTCAGGCGCAAAGGTCTGAATTTAACGGATATTTCTGTCCCCTTAGACAAGATGAATCCAGTTATAATCAGAAAGCAGCTTTTGGACTATTTAAACGAAGATCTGGAAAAAGAACATCAAAGTATGGCTGATCTGATTGAGATGTTGTTTAAATTGTAAAAAATAGTATTATAGGCTATAATAATTGGGGAGATGTTATGTCTCCCTTTTGTATTCGTTTTACGTTATTCGGTATCGGTTAACGTTACGTTAATCGTCAACCGTTAGACGAAACGCATGTCGATACCGAATAACGAACAACCGATTTGGTCCTCGTAGTTCAATGGATAGAACGCAAGATTGCGGATCTTGTGATGCAGGTTCGATTCCTGCCGGGGGCATACGTGGTTCTCCGCCGAAGGCGGATCCGCCTCTGGCGGAGATTCCTAGCGGGGGCAATATAATAACTCAGAACTTAAAATTAAAAATTCATAGCTTAGGAATAATAATTTAAAAAATGTATTCCTTAAGTACTCCTATAGAAAATTTGACCCGCGTAGGTAAAACTACAGCCGGACGTTTGAAAAGATTAGGCATTGAAAACGTCAATGACCTACTTTATTATTTTCCGTTTCGCTATGAGGATTATAGCCAGGTGGTTAAAATTAAGGATTTGCGGTCGAATCAGACAGTGACAGTTAAGGGCAAGATTGTTTTAATTGAAAATCGCCGCAGCCATCGCAAAAGAATGACTATCACTGAGGCTTTAATTGAGGATGATACCGGCTCGATTAAAGTTATCTGGTTTAACCAGCCTTTTTTAGCAAAAAATTTAAAGCCCGGGGATGAAATTTTTATTGCCGGCACTACGGAAATAAATAATCTGTCTCTGCAATTTACTTCACCTGCCTATGAAAAAATTACAGGCGGTGACAGTCTTAATACCGCCAAAATTGTGCCGGTTTATGCTTTGACCAGCAATTTGACCCAAAAACAATTAAGATTTTTAATTAAAATCGCGCTGGACTCGGTTAATTTCGTCAAAGAATGGCTGCCTCAGGAAATTTTAGAAAAAAACAAATTAATGCCTTTAACCCAAGCCCTAGCGGAAATTCATTTCCCCGCTAATTTTGAAATTCAGGAACTGGCTCGTTACCGCTTTAAGTTTGACGAGCTTTTTTTAATTGCCTTGCAAAGCCAAAGACTGCGTCAGTATTTGGCACAGACCAAAGCTCCGCAGATTGCGTTTAAAGAACGCGATATTAAAAATTTCGTAAATAGTTTGCCTTTTATCCTTACCGCGGATCAGAAAAAAGCCGCCTGGCAGATACTTTTGGATCTGGAAAAATCTCAGCCGGCTAATCGTTTGCTGGAGGGCGATGTCGGATCTGGCAAGACTGTGGTGGCGGCCATAGCTATTTTAAATACGATTTTAAATAATTTCCAGACAGTGTTAATGGCGCCAACTGAAATTTTAGCCAGGCAGCATTATCACAGCATTAAGAAACTACTGGAGCCGTTTAAAATCAAAACCGCCTTATTAACCGCCAGCGAAAAAATCTATTGGGACGGTCAGCAAGAAACCATTGGTAAAAATGAGGTTCTGAAATTTGTTAAAGGCGGTAAGGCCCAATTGGTAATTGGCACCCATGCTTTAATTCAGGAGGATGTTGAATATAGGGACTTGGGTTTAGTCATCGTTGATGAACAGCATCGTTTCGGAGTGGAACAAAGAAAAATGCTTAAAGATAAAAATAAAAACGGTTTAACTCCGCATTTTCTTTCAATGACAGCTACTCCGATTCCTCGTTCTTTAGCTTTGATTTTGTACGGTGATTTGGATTTATCAATGATCAAGGAAATGCCCAAAGGCCGCAAAAAAATTATTACGCGCTTGGTTGATGAAGCCGGCCGGCAGCAGGCTTACCAGTTTATAAGGCAGGAAATAAATAACGGTCGCCAGGTTTTTGTGATTTGCCCCTTAATAGATCCTTCCGATAAATTGGGAGTCAAATCAGTAACTGAAGAATTTAAAAGATTGGATAAGGAGATCTTTCCCGACCTGAAAATTGGCTTGCTGCACGGCAAGCTGAAAGCCAAGGATAAAGAGGCGATTATGGCGTCCTTTAAGGCTAATGAAATCCAGATTTTAGTTTCCACTTCAGTGATTGAGGTTGGCATTGATATTCCCAATGCCAGTATTATGATGATTGAAGGCGCTGACCGTTTCGGCCTGGCGCAATTGCATCAGTTTCGCGGCCGCGTCGGCAGGGGAGAATACCAGTCATATTGCTTTTTATTGGCGGAAAATTATAATCCGAAAACCAGAGAAAGGCTGGAGGCTTTGGTAAAATCCAATGACGGCTTTGCCCTGGCTGAATATGATCTTAAATTCCGGGGTCCCGGTGAGGTTTATGGTTCACGCCAGTCAGGTTTACCAGAATTACAGATTGCGGGCTTAACTGATTTGGAACTGATAAATCTGACTAAAGAACAAGCTCAAGATTTTTTTAAGCAGTATAAACTTGAAGATTTTCCCTTGCTTAGTGCCAAATTGGATCAGAATAAGCTGATTGATCACTTGGAATAAGGATCTTGACAATGGGCTTTTAATTATATAGGATTTAAATATGTTTCTGAGTATGTGCTCAGAATAAAGTCATTTTCAAAAGGAGGGGATTGGGCAATGGCAAGCAGAAACGGTAAAGCG
>JAPLYC010000013.1 GCA_026395755.1 Candidatus Parcubacteria bacterium
ATAATATTTTCCGAATTGATCTGAATAAATTATATAAGTTACGAACATGTGGGCCGGGGAGGGCTCGAACCTCCGAAGGCGCAAGGCCAGCAGATTTACAGTCTGCCCCATTTGACCGCTTTGGTACCGACCCAAAATATATAAAAATTGTATACTAATTTACACTTCAAGTCAAGGTTCCTTTTTTATTTAGCTAGCGGTTTTTGACAATTTGTAGAGATTTTGTTAATATATCATACATACCGCCGGAATAGCTCAGTTGGTAGAGCAGCTGTTTTGTAAACAGCAGGTCGTGGGTTCGAGCCCCTCTTCCGGCTCAGAGAATTAATAACTAATAACTTTCAAATAGTATGTCACAAGAAAATTTAATCAAGCTGGAATGCACGGTCTGCAAAAAAACAAATTATTATTCCCAGAAGAACAAGAAAATTATTAAGGAACGTTTGCAAATGAAAAAGTACTGCCGTCATTGTAAAAAACATACCTTACACAAGGAAACCAAGTAAGTAATCAGGAAAAGGCCGCTATATTAGGGCCTTTTTCTATTAACGATCTGAAAAAGGAGGAAGCTGATGGAGCGTGAAGACGGTTGGGAAGGAGATCTGATCAGCAGGATTTTGGTTGTCGGACAGGGAAAGGAACGTCGGGTCTGGATTTTGACAGATCGCGGCAAATACCAATTGGGCCTGGAGGAGTTAGAGGTAATTCAAGCGAGCGGGGAATTCAGTCTGCCATTATTTGATCCTGATAAAAAAAAGATTTTGATTGGTCAGGAAACAGAATTACACCGTCTGGGAGGTAAAGATCGTCGGCTCGTAGAAAAGGTGGGAATGATTGCCTTGGCATGCATGCACAGCTAAAAATTTAAAAAGGGACAGCAATGTCCCTTTTCTTTTTTTGATTTTTGCTATAATCTAAGAATAAGGTTGGCTTTTAAAAGATCTTTAAAAAGGAGGTTAAAATGGGAAAACAGCCCAAACAAATTATGCTCCTCTTGCTCAATCAGGATGTTTGTGACTTTTTAGGGATTAAACCCGTACAATCTCCAATTACTGTTTTGAATTCCGGAGAAGTGTTGAATATCGTTGCCGCTTGTGAGGGACTTGATGTGCAGTGTCAGGCCAGCCAGTTTGGAATTATTCCCGCTGTAATTTGTGAAGGGATAAATAACGAGCTAATGGCAGTGGAACAGGACTTGGCTGATTTAGAACAGCTCTTAGACCTGGCACAAAATCAGCCGGAAAAGGTAAGCTCTTACTTGGACTCTATTGATGACCGGAAAAAAGGGCAGCTTATAAAAGCCTTGATGTATCAGTTACTTTCCGGCGATTTGAAAGAAGTTTAGACAATAAAAGCCCTGTATCCAGAAATCCTGGCAGGGCTTTTTCTTTTAATATGATATTTAGTTGTTGATGATTTTTATCTTAATATATAATCAATAATAATGGAGCCAAGCCAGAAAATCGGCCAAAATATGATAGCTATAGTATGAATTATATATAAAAAGTCTCTATCTTCTTTAACGCTATATGCCGGTTCAACTATTTCTTCAGCCTCTAAGTCTTTAATGAAATGTTTATAATCTTTTAAAAATATAAAGGTTATAAATAAACACCAACCAGCTAATACAAATGGAGCAATTAATAAAAAATTATATTGTTTAAATATCAGTGAGAGATAGACTGCTAAATATAGACAAGCAACAATGATAATGCAAATTTTACTAAATAATTTTTGGTGTTTCATATTTATTTAAATTAACCCAAATATTCTCCTTTTTTTGTCCGAAGAAATTACCGATAATAAAGCCCAAAAGAGATAAGACAATACCAAAAACACTGCCGGGTATAGGAATGGAAAAGATTGAAGGTTCTTTTAAAATTATCCAAGTAACTGAGCCGGCAAAGCCTAAAATCATGGCAAATACCGAGGACATGCTGGACATCCTTTTTTTATATAAAAATGCAAATAAAATAGGAATAACAAAGATTGGAGCAAAAATTTGTCCGCTATAATAAATTAAATTTAATAATGAATCAGAATAGAACCCGATAATTATAGCGACTATGCCTAGTAAGACCATGCCAAGGCGCCCCGCATTAATTATTTGTTTATCGGTGGCTTTAGGCTTGATATATTTTTGGAAAATATCTTTACCCAAAATCGTGCCGCCAATAACAAAGGTAGTATTTATTGTCGCCAGACCATTGGCGATTAAACCTGCTAAAAATATGGCCATAATGGTAGAAGGTAATAACTGAGAGGCTAGTAATAAAGTCGTCTGATCAGTATTTTCCGGTGCTACTTTTAATAATATTGCTGCACTAATACCGATAATAATTAAGAGCCAATCATGCGCCAGCATATTATAAAGTGAACATAATATGCCGTCGCGGGCAATTTTTGGTGTCTTAGCCGATGCTGCTTTACTCATGTGAACTGGTGAAAAAATACCCTGCAATGCGGCAATAGAAAAGCCAATAATTTGGGTTAATGTCCATTCACCGGTCGGTCTTAGTTTCGGTCCATTCCAAACGCTCTTAACTGCAGCATCAAAACTGCCATAATCATGAAATATTTGTTTAAAACAGAAAAATGCAATTATTAAAAGGCCTAAAGCCATTAAAATATATTGAATAAAATCCGCAATATATTCTGAATATTGTCCGCCGATAATAACATAAATCAAAATAATGATTGTTGATATGGTAATGCCCCAAGAAACTGGGATACCAAAAATAAAGTTAATTATCAACCCGATGGCAATAATTTCCATAGCAGAAAATGTTGCCATGAACATGAAATAGGCAATACTGCTAATGAGCTGAGCAGTATTGCCGTAAACTGTCCTGAATAATTCCGGCAAAGACCAGACTCTGAGCATTCTGGCTTTATAAGAGAAAAAATAACCTGAAATCAGGTCCATCATTACATAACCACCGCAAGTTACAATCCAGCCACTCCAGCCAAGCGTAAAGATTGTTCCTGGTAGCCATAAATAATATGAGACACTATGCCAAGAAGCAACCATTGAAGAGACAATTAAGGCAAAAGTAATTTTACGTCCGGATATAAAATAATCATCAGCGTTTTTGATATATTTTCTGAAGTTAAGTGAAATCCAAGTGATCACAATAAAAATTACGGCGATAATAATTTGGTCTGATAGACCGATGGTCATATGAATATTTTATATAATTAATGTTAGGTGTTTTGCTGTCTGGCCAGTTGTTTTTTTAAACCATTGGTATGAGATATCCCTGGTACGATCTGATAAAAATAAAGCGGCTGGTCCTGCCCCGATAATGGCAATAACACTATTATTATAATTGATTTTCTTTTGGATTCCTATTATGGATTTTTGATAATCAGTTGGATAATCTGGAAAAACAATTTTTTGATTGGCTTGCAGCAATTTGATTAATTGGTTGATGGTGATTTTTGACTGAATTTTTAAAAATTGGCTAATTAGTACGTCCATCTTTCTTATACGTTTTTTTAGTTCGTCTGTCAATATCCAGGTGCTGTCAACATTTGCATGAGGCTTGGTCTGCAAGAAAATCAAACAGCCATGCTTTTCAATAAGTTTAAAAGCTTTACGATCCAGTTTTTGTATTTTAGCTCGTATATCATTATATTTTATAGTTATTAAAAGCGGGCCTTTAAATACGCTAGCATAATGATCTTGCCAGCCACATAAATGAAAATTTTTTTCAATTTGATAAGCAGCTTGAGCCAGCTGAGGTTTGGTATACTTTTTCCCGTATAATTTTTCCAGTGCCTCCAAAAAGCCAACTATTAGGGCAGCACTGGTTCCCAGTCCGCTGCGATAGGGAAGTTGGCTTATGGTTGTTAGCTCTAATCCGCCATATTGCCTTAAAATCATCTTAAATTTAGCCTCATTTCGGATTTGGAAATAATATTTATAGCAAGAAAATAATGGATTAGAATCCAGATTCCGGTAATTTATAGTTTTTCTTTGATTTCTATCTTTAGAAGTATATTCTAACCGGTTTTCCCTTAACTTTTTGGCAATTATGGTGAACGGGGCTTCTTTACTATCTGTTAAATGATAAGTGCAATTAATAACTCTTGATCTTTTAATTATAGATAAAAAATCTTCATTGTCGCTCCAGTTGCCAAGGATATCTAGTCTGAACGGCTTTTTAATGATTATTTTTTGGGGCACACAATTTTGTTTAATTGCTTCTTGAATTTATTAAGATTTTTTTGAAATTGTTTCCTTTTTTTAGTGTCCTGCAGATAATAGGATTTTGAAAAATCGTTTGTAGATAAAAAACTGGCTAAGCTCACGCCTTGAAAAACACCGCAGTCAATCACTAATGATGATGTAACAAATCCGTAAAAATTTTGCTTGATTTGTTTGTCTTGATACGTTGCCCTAATAACATCTGGCAACTCAAGATTTTCATTTTGCCCAAGCTTGAATTTTCTGGCAGTCTCAAAAATTGAAGAATGGAAGAGATATCGGGCAATAATTCCATAATTAAATTTACTGGCTAATTGTTTGGGTTTTTCAATAATGGATAAAACTTTTTTAACTCTTTTATTGCTGGTGTTTTGGCATTCTGCCATTCCCCATAAATTTTTATTAGAGCCAACTTTGGTTAGTAAACAATATATTCCCGGATTTTTTAAAAATTCCTTTTTCATCTCTATAAGAGAGGTATCTTCTGGAAGAAAAAAATCATCCGGGTATGAAACTAAAAAATATTCATCCTTAATCAGCTTTTCGCTTTCAATAAGAGATTTGCCGGGGCGGTAATCTTTTTTGTACTTAATAAAGATAAATTCGATTTGGTTATAGGATTTCAAATTTTTTATATATTGCTTAATCATGTCATTTCTATATTCAAAAATCATTCGGGTAAAGCCTGCTTTTTGGGCTTCAATAATAGCATGCTCAATCAGCGCTTTATTATTAATCAAAACAAGCTGTTTTGGAATGGTTTTTGTATAAGGGTAAAGTCTGGTTGCTAATCCTCTGATAATAAAGATAATTGTTCTTAGCTTATACTGCGTCATATAAAAACGTTTAAGATCTTAATATCTACTTATAATATACAACAAATCGCTCCAAGATCATAGAGCGATTTGTTGTTCTGAAATTGAGAATTAGTGCTTGATGCTGTCTAATTTGGACATAATTTTATGCCTAAGACTCTCTGGATTTTCTTGTAGTAGCTTATTTGGAGTATTTTTGGTAAAATAGCCACGTTAGGGTATTGAAAGTTACAAATTAGTAGATTAGTATAATATTAGTAAATTAGTAACATATGGACCTATTTGATCAAAATTTAAGAGCAAGCGCACCTTTGGCTGACCGCATGAGGCCTTTGGATTTTAAGGACTTTGTAGGTCAGGAAAAGAATGACGGTGAAAAGACTTTACTGCGCCAGGCCATTGAGGCTGATAATCTGCCTTCAATCCTTTTTTGGGGACCACCCGGAACCGGCAAAACAACATTGGCCAAAATTATCGCCCAAAAGACCGCGGCGTTTTTTGAGCCTTTTTCAGCCGTGTCATCGGGTGTGAAAGAACTTCGTGAGGTTATCAAGGCGGCGATTGAGCGCAAAAAATTTAAAAATCAAAAGACCATTTTATTTATTGATGAAATACACCGCTGGAATAAAGGCCAGCAAGATGCGCTTCTGCCTTACGTGGAAAAGGGGATTGTAACTTTAATCGGTGCAACCACGGAAAATCCTTCTTTTGAGGTTAATTCCGCGCTCTTATCCCGCTGCCGGGTTTTTGTTTTAAATCTTTTGGATCAGGAACAATTAAAACAAATTATTAAAAATGCTATTGGCGATAAAGATAGGGGTTTAGGAAATTTGAAGGTTGAAATCGGTGAGGATGTTCGGGATTATTTAACTCAGATGGCAAATGGCGACGCCCGTACAGTTTTAAACGCCTTGGAATTTTCCGTTAATTCCAGCAAGCCAGATAAAGACGGGAAGATCGTTTTAGATACAAAAATTATTGAGCAGGCTTTGCAAAAAAGTTATCTTTACGACAAAGCAGGGGAACAGCATTACAATATTATTTCAGCCCTGCATAAAAGTATGCGCGGCTCAGATGCCAATGCCGCTTTGTATTGGTTGGGTCGCATGGTTGAATCCGGCGAAGATCCTTTATATATTGCGCGGCGTCTGGTTAGATTTGCTTCTGAAGATATCGGCTTGGCTGACCCGCAGGCTTTAGTTCAGGCGGTATCAGCTTATACTGCCTGCCATTATCTCGGTTATCCTGAATGTGATGTGATTTTGGCCCAGGCAGTAGCTTACTTAGCCAAAGCGCCTAAAAGCAATAAACTTTACATTGCAATTGGTCAGGTAAAACAAGATATCAAGAATTTGCCCAATGAACCAGTGCCTTTGCATCTGCGCAATGCCCCGACAAAGCTGATGAAAGATTTGGATTATGGTAAGGATTATAAATACACGCCGAATTTTAAAAACGCCGAGGAGGCGAAACAGGATTATTTGCCGGACAAGCTGAAAAATAGGAAATATTTGGACTAAAAGCGGCTATTTTAAAAATGGTAATTTTTTGGTAAAATAGTATTAGATTATAAAGTTTTAGCGTTATAGCGTTTTAGCACTAAAACTCTAAAATACTAAAATTCTAAAACACTAATTTTAAAACTTATGAAAATTCTCCTACGCTGGCTGATTAACACCATTGCCATTATGCTGATGGCGCTTTATTTACCGGGCATTGGCGTTTCCAGCTTTTACGCAGCTTTGATTGCAGCTTTGGTTTTGGGTATTTTAAATGCATTAATCAGGCCTTTACTGGTTTTGCTGACTTTACCGATTAATCTGCTGACCTTGGGTTTATTTACTATTTTGATTAATGCCTTTTTATTCTGGTTTACGTCCACCGTTGTCAAAGGTTTTATTGTGGCAGGATTTTGGCCGGCTCTCTGGGGAGCTTTGATTATGTCGCTGGTCTCTTGGGTGACGAGCTGGTTGGTTAAGAAATAATTCCGAAGCTCGAAGTATGAAGTCCGAAGGGTGAGGGGCAAAAACACTCTTTGTCATTTTGAGGAACCGAAGAATCTGAGAATCACAGATCCTTCGCTCAGCTCAGGATGACAGTGACCGACAAAGAGTGTTTTTGCCCAGTAATTTTTATTTATGCGGGAAAAACTATTACTACATACTTGCTGCGCGCCGTGCAGTATTTACGTGATAAACCAGTTGTTGGATAGATTTGATCTGACTGTTTATTTTTTTAATCCTAATATTTTTCCCGAAGACGAATATTTACAGCGCTTGGCTGAGGTTAAGGAATTTTGTCGCCGGAAAGGGATTGAATATATTGAAGAACAATACCAACCAAAAGATTGGTTAGGCTTTGTTCGAGGCTATGAACAGGAGCCGGAAAAGGGTTTTCGCTGCGACTTGTGCTTTTTGTTGCGCTTAGGGAAAACCGCTGAATTTGCCCAGGCTAATGGTTACCCTTGGTTCAGCACTACCTTAACCATGGGCCGCCAGAAAAACTCCTTGCAAGTTTTGAATGCAGGGCGTAAAGTGGAAGGTACGTATGGGGTTAAATTTTGGGATCAGGATTTTAAGAAAAAATACGGCACTCAGATAGCCGATTGGCTGGCGGGACGGTTGGGGTTATATAGGCAGGATTATTGCGGCTGCGTGTTCTCAAAACCCGAAGTCAGAAGTTAGAATAATAAAATTCCATACTTTAAACTTTATACTTTTTACTTTTAACTTATTGTTTATGTCCCCGGACAAGTGGGAAGATATCAAAGACATGGCCAAAAAGAATTTTGAAGTTTTGGAAATGGGTAAAAGTGAGAATGGCGATGTCATTACCGAGGATTTGATTTTTAACGGGCCATTGGGTAAAGTTAAACTGCAATATGTCAGTAAGCCTTTGGTGCTGTCAAAAAAGGTTACTTATTCCAAAAGAATGGGGGATACGGCCAAGGTTGATTATGTAACTTCGGATACGGAAAAGACCAATACGCTTTTTGCCTATAAATGGGATACGGCCAGTGACACTTGGATTGAAATTAATGCCGCAACATTTAATCAATAGTTTTTACATAAGTTTTCAGTTTTTAATTATTAGTTTTTAGCTATTTTTATGTTCTGGTCCAAAGAAATTAATAAAAAAGAAATTATCAATTGGGGTTTTGGCGGCGCTTTAGTGGAAATTGCCTATATTTTGATTATTGCGTTGCTTCTGCAAAGCCTGAATAATGTCATGACACAGGCCTCTGCAATTTTAAGCATTGCCTTTTTATTGTTGCTTTTAGTCTTTAGCGTGGCTATATCAGGCATTATGGTTTTTGGCTACCCGGCTTATTTGGCTTATCAAAAAAGAATCAAAGAAGCGTTCGCAACTCTATTGGTGACATTTATTACATTTATTGTCGGATTTGCGGCCTTAATTTTAATAATTTATTTTATTTCTAAATATTAAATTAAAAAGCTATGGAAATTTTTATTTGGCTTTTAATTGCATTCTGCATTTTGATCTTAAGCTTTTTGCGCCAGGTCAATCAGTATGAACGAGGGGTGATGTTTACCATGGGACGCTATTCAGGCACCAGAAACCCGGGCTGGCGCATAGTAGTTCCGATTTTTCAGAGTATGCGCAAAGTGGATATGCGTTTAAAAGCGGTGGATGTTCCTAATCAGGAGGCTATTACTAAGGACAATGTATCGTGTCAAATCAATGCAGTAATTTATTACAAAGTTATTGACGCAGCTAAGGCGATTATTGAAGTGGAAAATTTTTATTATGCAGTTTCTCAATTGGCGCAGACCACCATGAGAAATGTAGTCGGTTCAGTGACTTTGGATGAGTTATTATCACAAAGAGATGCTGTTTCTGATAAGATTGAAGAAATTGTGGATAAGGCTTCTGAAAATTGGGGTATTAATGCTGAATCAGTGGATTTAAAAGATATTATGCTGCCTGAAACCATGAAAAGAACCATGGCTAAGCAGGCTGAGGCTGAAAGAGAAAAAAGAGCTGTTATTATTAATTCCGAAGGCGAAGTTTTGGCTGCTGAAAATATTTCCAAGGCCGCAACAATGCTGTCCGCTTCACCGGGAGCTTTGCATTTAAGAACTTTAAATTCAATTAATGATATCTCTTCTGACCAATCAAATACCATAGTTTTTGCAGTGCCTTTGGAAGTTTTAAGGGCTTTTGAAGGGTTAAATAAAAAGCTAGAAAAATAGCAGATATTTATAAAAACCGTCCTTCGACAAGCTCAGGACGGTTTTATTTTTGGCCATTTTTTGCTAAAATATATGTATGTTAGACTTAACGCGCTGGAAAAATAGAAAGAAAGTCCCGGGCAGTAAAAGCCTGGAGCCAAGAATTAAAATTTTGGCCATATGCCTGGTTGTTTTTGGCGTGTTAATCATTGGCAAGTTGTTTGATTTTCAGGTGTTAAAGTTTGAATTTTACGCGGCCTTAGCGTCTGACCAGCATGAAGTATATAAGAAGCTTTTTCCGTCCCGAGGTTCAATTTACGTTAAAGATAAAGGCAGCTCGATATTGGCGGCTGAAGAAAATTTGTATCCTTTAAGTATTAATAAGGATTATAATCTGGTTTATGGCCAGCCGAAATTTTTGGAAAAAAGTCCCGAGGAAGTCGCGGGCATGCTGGCGCCAATTTTGGAGCCTGATGAAAAAAAACGGGAAGAGTTACTTAAAGATTTAGTGGCAAAGCTTTCAAAACAAGATGATCCCTATGAACCTTTGGCGCACAAAGTTGAAGATAGCCAAGCTGAAATGATCAATAATCTCAAGCTTAAGGGAATTAAAACATCAAAAGAGACTTTCAGGTATTATCCGGAAAATAATATCGGCGCCAATGTTTTGGGTTATGTCGGCTTTGCAGATGACGGCACCAGAA
The DNA here is from genome assembly GCA_026395755.1 of Candidatus Parcubacteria bacterium. GTDB lineage: Bacteria > Patescibacteriota > Patescibacteriia > CAIXNZ01 > CAIXNZ01 > JAPLYC01. The sequence continues at coordinate 9,923 of JAPLYC010000013.1, forward strand.
AAGGCTATTACGGGATTGAAGGTTATTTTAATAAGGAATTAGCCGGCAGGCAGGGTGAAATTCAGTCGGAAAAAGATATCACCGGCACCCTGATATCAGTAGGTGAAAAAAAGTTTGTGCAGGCTAAAGACGGGGATGATATTGTTTTGACTATTGATAAAACCGTGCAATTTGAAGTTTGCAGCCAGCTGAATCAGCATGCTAAGGTGGTGGAAGCCGATAGTGCGGCGGCCATTGTCATGAATCCGCAAACAGGGGAAATTATTGCCATGTGTTCCTGGCCTGATTTTGATCCCAATGATTACGGCAAGGTTAAAAACGCCGCTGATTTTAAAAATCGGGCGGTATATGATGCTTATGAGCCAGGCTCAATTTTTAAGCCTGTTACCATGGCAGCGGCCTTGGATTTGGGTAAAATTACTCCGGAAACAACCTATATTGATGAAGGTGCGGTTAAGATTGATGAATATACTATCCGTAATTCTGATAAACAAGCTCACGGCAAAAAGACCATGACTCAAGTTCTGGAAAGCTCTTTGAACTTGGGTACGATTTTTGCCATGCGTCAGATGGATCATAAGGATTTTCGCAAGTATGTGGAAAAATTTGGTTTTGGCAAAGAAACAGGAATAGAGCTGACTGAAAGCGAGGGTAATATTGCTGCCATGCAAAAAAAGGGGGAGATTTTCTTTGCCACGGCTTCTTTTGGCCAGGGTATCACAGCGACGCCTTTACAGATGGTGCAGGCCTTTTCAGTCATAGCTAATGGTGGTAAACTGGTGAAACCCTATATAGTTGAAGAAGTCAGAAAGACCGAAGGTATTGTGATTAAGACAGAAAGGCCAGAGCCGATTCAGATAATTTCTTCGCGTACCGCAACTTTGTTAACCGGCATGCTGGTTTCAGTGATAAAAAACGGTCAGGGTAAAAAAGCAGCCGTACCCGGTTATTATATGGCGGGCAAATCAGGCACGGCACAAATTGCTAATTATGAAGCAGGCGGTTATTATGCCAATAAAACCAATCATTCCTTTATTGGTTTTGCGCCGATTCGGGATCCGGCTTTTGTCATGATCATTAAATTTGAAAATCCAAAAAAAGGGAGCTTTGCCGAAAGTACCACCATGCCGTTGTTTTCCCGTTTAGCCAAGTTTCTTTTGGATTATTACCATGTTGTGCCGGATGATATCTAATTTATCGTTTTTGGTTATTCGGTATCGATTTACGTTTCGTCAGACGTTTTACGAATAACGAAACGAATGTCGCAGCCGTATAACGATTAACGCTTTATAAATATGAATCAACAAAATATGTCCGCCAAAGGCGGATCCGCCTCTGGCGGAAAAAAATCACTTCAAAACATTTTACGTTATTTCGCGCAGAAAATTTTGCAGAAATACAAGCCGGAAATTATCGGTATCACCGGCAGCGTAGGAAAAACTTCGGCTAAGGAGGCGATTTATGCGGTTTTAGCTTCGCAATACAATGTGCGGCAAAATATTAAAAGCTATAATAATGAAATCGGCACACCTCTGACTATTATCGGTCAGGAAACAGGCGGTCGGTCAATTTTTAAATGGCTAAATGTTTTCTTCGCTATTTTTAAGTTATTGATTGTTAAAGATAAAAATTATCCGCAAATTTTAGTTTTGGAAATGGGAGCTGATAGAGTCGGGGATATAGACTATTTAGTGAATTTAGCTCCGCCTAAAATCGGAGTTTTTACTGCCGTGACCGAATCTCATTTGCATGCCTTCAAAGATTTGAAAGGAGTTTTGAAGGAAAAGGAGAGGATTGTGACAAATTTACCCAAAGAAGCAGTAGCCCTGCTGAATGCTGATGATGAAAATGTCATGAGCGTTCAGAATAAAATTAAAGCCCGAATTTTAACTTATGGTTTTAGCGATCAGTCAAATGTTAGAGCAGGCGAGATTTTATTTACCGGTTTGGAACAGGATTATTGCGAGACCCAGTACGAATGGGAATGTAAGGTCTGGGGAACAAATTTTAAAGTTACCTATCAAGGCTCGAGTGTGCCGGTATTTTTGCCCCATTGTTTCGGCAACCAGCATGCTTATGCCGCCTTGGCCGGTATTGCTGTTGGTTTAGCTTATAAAATGAATCTGGTGGATATTTCCGAAGCCTTGAAAGAATTTAAACCGCCTAAAGGCCGCATGAATCTGATCGCCGGGATAAAATATACTTTAATCATTGATGACACGTATAATTCTTCTCCCGTAGCGGTTAAAGCTGCGCTGGAAGTTTTACAAACCATCAATTTGCCGGCAGGCAAAAGAAAAATTGCGGTCTTAGGCGATATGCTTGAATTAGGGGATCGTTCAGCTTCCGCACATCGTGAAATCGGTTTTAAAGTTGTTGAACATGGTTTTGATTTTTTAGTGGCAGTTGGCCAGGAAGCCAAATTAATTGCCGAGTCAGCCAAAGAAGCAGGCATGTCAGCAGAGAAAGTGGAATATTTTGAAGATCGGGACAAGGCAGGGATTTTTGTGCAGAATTTAATTGAGGCAGGTGATTTGATATTGGTTAAAGGTTCTCAAGGCATAAGAATGGAAAAGATTGTGCTGGAAATAATGGCCGAACCGGAAAAGGCA
>JAPLYC010000064.1 GCA_026395755.1 Candidatus Parcubacteria bacterium
CAGGAACCAATGGTCGACTTTTTTAAGGAGATAGAAAAGCCGGTTACCGTCATGGCCTACCTGGGTGAAATGTTTGTCTTCGGAGCCGTATTTTCTTTACTGCCCTTTGGGCTCATCAGCCTGATTTGCAGAATTTCCAGCGCTGCCAACCAGAGCGTGGACATATTTTTGGACAACAGCCCCAATGCCGCCGGAGTCTGTTTGCTCGGTATCATTTTGGCCAGCTGTCTGATCTATGCTTATATCCATCTTCGGATTAAGCAATACCTGAAGGCTCATGGCATAAAATCATTATTTTTCGAAGTAACTTAAGCTTCGATCATCACCCCGCAACGTTCGTAGCGACGAAATTGTGCGGGGTGATTTTTTATTTGACATATTATTTCAAAAAGAGTAATTTAAAAATACCTAAAGAGCGCGTATTATAAGTTTAAGAACAGTAAGGCCGCAGCATTAAAGTGCTGGATCGGAGGTGTTAAATGGAAGGATATAGGACTACCAGGATAAGAAGATCAATTGTCATGGCGGCTGATGCTCATAAAAATCAAAAAAGGAAGGAGAAAAACATTCCTTTTATCAGTCATCCCCTGGGCGTGGGCATCAGAATTTCTTTGATGAGAAAGCCAAAGCCCACGGAAGACTTGATTTGTGCGGCTATCCTTCATGACACCTTGGAAGATACTGGCTTGTCAGACTATGCCATAAAAAAGGAATTTGGGTCGGAAGTTCTGCGTATAGTCCATGCTTGTACTGAACCAAGTAAGTCCTTACCCTGGGAAGAACGCAAACTCAGGATGATACGCAGGATGAGGCAGGCCAAATTGGATGTGAGGATTCTTTCCTGCACTGATAAGATTGACAACTTGCAAAGCATCCTTGATTCCTTGCTGGATGAGGGGTTAAAGACCGCCAGCCAATTTAAAACAGCTAAAACCTGGGATAGCTTCAATCGAGGCTATGGATCCCAAAAATGGTATTTTCAGGAAATCACAAAGTCGATCTTTGCCAATGTACCCACTCGAGATTTGCCCCCGATTTTTGGCACCTTAATGAGACTAGTGGAACAAATTTTCGGGGAACAGATAATCTTGGATAAAAAAATCAGGCATAAAGTCAAAGCTTATGCCAAACAAACTCAAAACCGCCCCGCGTAGCGTGGCGGTTTTATAATTATCCTTAAAATGTTATAATATAATCAGCCTTTTAACTAATTAAAATAGAACTATGCCCTATCAAACAAACATTTTCAAGGCAACCAAGGAAAATAAATTTTTCCGCCAGGTGCTTTTTACCGGCGCCAAGTCCCAATTGGTCGTAATGAGTATTAAAAAGAACGGGGAAATTGGGGAAGAGACTCATGCTCATGTAGAACAGATTTTCTTTTTCCAAAAAGGCGACGCCAAAGTTGTCTTAGACGGAGTAGAATCCGTTGCTACTAAAGGTGACATTTTGATTGTTACCCCTGGAACCAAGCACAATGTTATTAACACCGGCAAAGGCGCTTTAAAAGTTTGGACTGTTTATTGTCCGCCAAACCATATTGACGGTCGTATTCACAAAACCAAGAAGCAGGCTGACAAGGATACGGAAGATGAGGAATTCGGAAATCAGGTACAATAAAATTTACAGCAAATAAAAAGCCCCCGCGTTGCGGAGGGCTTTTGTTTTTCAGCGAAACACGGCTACCATAGTTTTAAACAATGGTGTTCTAGTCTCGCTGTATTTTTTAAGGCAAGACATGCTGGTACCCGTCTAGTTTTAGACAGCAGAACTTTTGTCTAGCCTTGTGTTTTTGCGGATAGACTTTCCTTCGTCTGTAAGACATAGAACTTTTCGTCCGCAAAGATTTAGGGGACACGCTTATCATCATAAATATACATCAAGGTTTTAGTCCCCTTTTCTCTGGAAATTAGAATTTTAGCGTTATAGTACTAAAATTCTAAAACACTATAATCTATAACTTTTCAAAATTACCAAAGAAAAGGGGGCGAGACACGTGAATCATCGTCTTTGTTAAGACAAGGACACGGTCGTCTCGCCCAGTTTTTTTACGGACAAGCCCCAAAACGTTTTAATTAAGACAGGAACTTCTTCGTCTGCAAAGTTTTAGGGAACAGCGTTGCTTTAGTATGATTCTACACCCCCGCTTTCGTTCCCTTTTCTCTGAAATCTATAATCTCCGCCAGAGGCGGATCAGCCTTTGGCTGATAAAATCTATAATCTGACAGAGAAAAGGGGGCGAGACAGCAGGACTAAAGTTAAAAACAATGATCGTGTCGTCTCGCCCAGTTTTTGCGGACATCGGGATTCTCGTAATAAAACATGGGACCAATCGTCCGCAAGGTTTTAGGGAACAGCGTTGCTTTAGTAAGATTCTACACCGCCGCTTTCGTTCCCTTTTCCCTGAATTCTCATTTCTCACCACTCATTACTTAAAACCCAGAAAAAAGGGGGCGAGACACAACAAGCATCGTCATTTTTGACAATCGTAATATCGTCTCGCCCTAAATTTTGAGGACAGTTAGCCTTTCGTCTTTAATAAGACAGGCCATGCCTCGTCCTCATTATTACCCATCACCCTAACAAAATGATTAGATTATGTCAAGGCGAAAACGGCCTGTTTAATAAAACAGTAGGGAACGCAGATCTGCGTTCCCTACAATAATTATATTATTGGCCGTTTTCGCCTGATAATTTCTTAACCTCTGGCCCGTCCGACCATTTCTTCAGCGTCAGCCAGCTTGACTGAAAGTAATTTAGAGATGCCGTCGTCGCCCATGGTTACGCCGTAAAGTACGTCAGCATAATGCATGGTTACGCGGTTATGAGTAATGACTATAAATTGAGTTTTACTGGCCAGTTCAGTTAAGATCGCGTCAAACCTTTCAGAATTTGCTTCATCCAAGGGCGCATCGACTTCGTCCAAGACAATAAACGGGGAAGGGTTATTGGAAATGATGGCGCAAATTAAGGCAATGGAAGTTAAAGCTCTTTCACCGCCGGAAAGCATGCTAATGGATTTTATTTTTTTACCAGGAGGTACCGCGTGGATTTCAATACCGGCATAGCTTTCTTTTTCTCTTTGTCTCATGGCCTTGGCAAATTTTTCCGCCTGAGCCAAAACACCGGTTTCTTCCTCCGGTTCAGCTCCTTCTTTCCCTTCTTCACTCTCTTTCATCTCTTTTTCGTCTTTTTTGATTTCTTCAGCGCTGACTTTAACCAGTTCTGATTGTCCGCCATTGAATAGTATTTTAAAATATTTCTGGAATTCTTTGTTGATTTCTTTGAAAGCATGATCAAATTGCTCCCGGATAGTTTTATCCAGTTCTTCAATCACTGTCTGTAATGATTGGATCGCGTTTCTTAAATCTTCTGATTGCTCTTTCAAAAAGTTATAGCGTTCAGAAATATCCGTATATTCATTTTGGGTTTCTTCGTCCAGACTGCCGATAATTTCCAGCTGTCTTTTAAATTGCTGAATACGGGAATATGAATCGCTGCCGAGTTCGGCATTAGATTGATATTTTTGGATTTCAGCCAGATTCAGATTTTCCTGCCTGATTTCGCTTTCCAAGTCCTCTTTTTTAGTGGAATATTTAGCCAGTTCAATGTTTAATTCATTGATTTTTTGGCTTTGCTGATTGATTTGGGTCTGCTTGTCCTGAAAATCTTTTTGTAAAGCAATTAGGTGTTCCTTCTTATTCTGTTCCTCATGGTTAAATTGACTGATCTTGAGGTCTTGTTCTTTGAGCGTAATATCCAGGGTATTGATCAGTGCTTGAATTCTGGCAATTTCGCTATTGATCTGTTCGCTGAATTTTTGGTCTTCGGGACTTAATTTATTAATGCTGATTTCCTGACTGATTTTCTCCTGTTCAGCTTTAATCTTGACTAAATCAGCGTTCAAAACCGTAATTTTTTCCTGTTTTAATTTGATATTTAAATTTATCTGGGAAGCCTCTTGGCTCAAATCATTTTTCTGCCCGCTTAATGATTCCAGCTGATTTTGCAGATTAACCAGATTGTCCGAACCCTGCTTTTTGGCGTTTTTAAATTTTTCTAGGTATAAAGCCAGTTTTTGGGAGATTTCCCGCGCCTGGATTTTTAACGCAGCCAAATCTTCAAGCTTGTCTATGGCCAAAAGTTTTTTCACCAGATCCTGCTGCTGGTTGAAAATATATTCCAGTTCTTTTTCCGCTTCAAAAGGAACCTGGCTGGTTTTTTGGATCTGAGTCAATTCTTCTTTGACGCGCGACAGCCTTTGATTAAGGGAATCCTGACTGGTATTTTTGTTATTTAAGAGGGTTTCTTCCTTATTTAATAAGTCCTGCAATTCATTCAGCTGTTGTTTGATCTGAGTCGCCTGATTATCCATATCTTCCAGCTTTTTATTCATCCAGACCACATTGCCCTGACCCTGCGTTTGCATTTGTACATCCAGCTTGGCTTTAATTAATGTCTGGTCGCGCAGTAACACGTTTTTTTGCTGGATGATGGTATTGTATTCCGCCTGCAATTTTTCATAAACAATCTGGCGGGAGCTTTCCGCGGAAAATTCGTTGATTTTATCCTGAATTTGCTGAATGTCTTGAGCTAGATTTTTGTAAATTTTTTCCAGTGTATTTTTTTGCGCTTGGACTTGCCCGATATTATTATTAAAAGCCTGCAGATTTTGTGAAAAATAATTCAATTGTAGGGTTTTTAATTCTTTTTCTATTTCCTCGCGCTTTTCCAGCTTTTTCACCTGTCTGGTTAAAGACTTTAAGCGGGGCTCCAGCTCCTGCAAAGTTAATTCGGTTTGCGCCAGGTTTTCCATGGAAGCTTTAAATTTGTTCAAGGCTTGTTCGCGCTTGATTTGGAATTGTTTGACACCCACAGCTTCATCAAAAAGTTCTTTTCTTTCAGCTAAAGAGGCTGAAAGAACTGAATCAGCCATGCCCTGGCCAATAATGGAGTAAGTTCTCTGCCCAAAGCCGCCTTTTGCCAAAAGCAGTTGGATATCAGTTAAGCGGGCTTTATTTTTATTAATAAAGTATTCACCCTCGCCGTTCTGGTAAACACGGCGGGTAATCGCCAGTTCCGTATATTCAATATCAGCGGATCTATCCTCATTATTTAAATACATGGTAGCTTCGGCAAAACCCAGTCGGGACTTTTTATCAGAACCCGAAAAGATGACGTCCTGGCTTTTTTTGCCGCGTAGGGTTTTAATGCTTTGTTCTCCCAGCACCCAGCGGATAGCGTCTGCCACATTTGATTTGCCGGAACCATTGGGGCCGACTACGCAGGTAATGCCTTTGGAACTGTTAACATGGGAGGGAAACTCCAAAACAGTCTTTGTGGCAAAAGACTTGAAACCGTGGATTTCGAGTTTCTGTAAATACATAGGTTATTCGTTTTTCGTTAAACGGTTACGATGCCCGTTTCGTTTTTTGTATAACGTTAATCGTCAGTGAAGACGTTACCATTAGAAGTTATACAAAAAATAAGGGACCTTTCCCTTTACATATTATATAATATCTAAGAAATTTTTCCAAATTATTGAGGTCTTGACTTTTGGCCATAATTATGTAAAATTGAAAGGATCAATATCAAAAGGAGGAGATAGCCATGGAAGTCACTGATGGGAAAATAGTTATCAGCTATCCAGGCGCTGATAATCAGGTTTTTTATCAACTTTTTGAGGATTTGAAAGCTGCCAGGCCTTTTATGGCTGACCATCCCGGTTCTCATTTTGTCATTGATGAAAAGGAAAGAGCAAAAGCACTCAACCGGGCCGTTAAGGTGAGTTATTCTTCTATGAAGAAACCGGGACTTTTGGCTGTTAATGACCGTTGGAAGCCATTTACACCAAAAGAGATTGAAAAGCTGACAAGCAAAGTCAAGACTTATGCTTTGACAGATGACGGTGATCATCTGTTTATGTGGGGTGAGTGAACCAGCAAAAAGGAGGGACAATGAGGTTTAAAAAGACTGATTTTGTTGTGCTACGGCCAGATGAAAATGGCGTTTGGGGATTTATTTCTTTTCCTGCCAGGCCGGAAGTCGATGAATTTTTGGTCAAGGATCAAAAGGCGGTCTTGGTCAGATTCAATGTCAGGATAGTAGGAAATAATACACCCTGCGAAACCTATGCGGATGCAGAAAAAGTTTTGGCAGATGTACAAAGGAAACACCCGGAAACTGCAATCAGTCTAATGGAGCCGCATCGTCAATTGGGTTCTACTGAGATTCAAATGATGTACTATGATGCCGAGAGGCAGATATTAAAATAGTACAATTCTATGCCCCGCGATATCGCGGTATTAGCCTGGAACTAATATGTTCCGGGCTTTTTTTAATTAACAGATTTTTGCTATAATAAGCTTAAGCTTAATTATTAATGTAAAATTATGACTAAGGTCAAAAAAATCGGAGTCTTATCCTGCGCTAAAATTGAGGGTTTAATCGGCGTGGTCGCCGGCTTGGTTGGCGGCATTATCTTTTTTCTGGTTGGTTCCGCGTTGCAGTCCATCTTTCAATCAGCAGATTTTGAATCATCGGGTATGATGTTCGGCAGTGCCATGAGTATAGTTATTCTGCCGATTATTTATGGCGTTGTCGGTTTTATCGGTGGTGCTATCGTAGCTTTGCTCTATAATCTGATTGCAGGCTGGATCGGTGGAATTGAAATTGAACTGGAGAATAAATAATTACAGAGAAATAAAACCGTCTCTTTTCCCGGGGCGGTTTTCTTTTTGACTAAAATATAAGGTTACTATAATATGGTAATAAGTTAATTGCTCTTTAAATTGTGGGGTTGAGGCGAGACCCCATGGAATTCAAACATGAAAGGAGGTACTTACATGATCAAAGAATTTACCGCGTTAAATGGAGGACGGGCACACGGCTTCTGAATGAGAAAGGAGCGTAAATGAACATTTTAAGGAAAGAATTAAGTGAAGAGCAAGTTTTAACCAGGTTGAAAATTCTGGGGGCAAAAACACCGGATTTTTTCAATCGCAGGCTTGTTAAACCGACGCGGAAAATAGAGTTGTCTAACCGTGACATCAGGCCGATTCAGGCTATGGTTATGGGAGATGTACATTATTTTGAAGCAACAGGCTTACCTCGGCTTTTGTCTCATTTGGCAGCAATGAAAAAAATAAGCGTTAAAGCTCTGTTCCAAGAAATGGGTTTAAAAAATCACCAAAAGGACACCCAGAAGTTATTAAGACAGCTGGTTCCCTCTAGAAATCGCAAATATCCGGTGATTGAAGAATTTTTACTGGATGACGGCCTTAGAACGCGTTTACTGGATCTGCTTATTGCCCTGGGGCTTGATCCACATGAGCCTAAATGCAATAATGGAGATGTATATTTTGAAACATTTTTCGGAGCAACTTTTCGGGTGGAACGTCTATTCTGTATTGACATTGAGTCTTTTCCCGAAAGCATAGAACTCCGTCAGAAGTTGCTCCAAAAGCTCATTGATGAGTCCAGGCGCAGAAAGTGGGGGGCAAAAAAATAATTGGATTATTTTTAACACCGTCCAAGGCATCAAGCCAAGGGCGGTTTTCTTTTTTGTGATTTTATGGCACACTTTGAATATGAATAGTAATGAAATAATTGAAAAAGTTGCTGCTTTTGTTAAGATAAAGCAGCTGGGCGAAACTACCGGCCACGACTGGTGGCATACTTATCGCGTCTGGCAAACCGCTAAGAAAATTGGCCAATTGGAAAAGGCTGACTTGTTTATTGTCGAATTGGCTGCTTTGTTGCATGATTTGGATGATTGGAAGTTTAGTGATCGAGGGACTGAAAATGTCAGGAAACTATTAGAGGAATTGGAAGTTGAAGAAAATATTATTGTTAATGTTTGCGGAATTATAAAGGATTTATCCTTTAAAGGCGCGGGAGTTGTCACTTCCATGGAAACAATTGAAGGTAAAGTAGTCCAGGATGCTGATCGCTTGGATGCTTTGGGAGCCATTGGCATTGCCCGGGCCTTTGCCTATGGCGGATATAAAGGCCGGGAAATTTATAATCCTGAATTTAAGCCAATCGTGCATGGTTCATTTGAACAATATAAAAATTCAGTCGGCACAACCATCAATCATTTTTATGAAAAATTATTTCTGCTCAAGGATTTGATGAATACCGAAACCGCCAAGGCCATGGCCAAGGAAAGGCAGGAGTATATGGAGGACTTTGTGAAGAGATTTAAAGAGGAGTGGGGAAGCTAATATTTATGAATAAATTATTTACCAAATATCTTGACCTTTACGACCAACTTTATTACGGCAGCCAGGTTCTTTATAAAAAGGAAGTAGCTGAAATAATTAAGTTTTTCCCCAAAAAGGTAGAAAACATTTTAGACATTGGCTGCGGCACCGGCAAACATGCTTTAGAATTATTCAAGCTCGGTTATAGTGTTGATTGTATAGATATTTCGCCTTTGGCAGTTAAAACCGCCAAAGAAAATTTAAAAAAATATCGGGCCGATATTAAATTGCAAAATATTGTAAATTACAAAAGTGTTAAAAAGTATGATGCGGTTCTGGCTTTGTTTATGGTTTTGAGCTATCTGCAAAAAGAGTCAGATTTTACCAAAGCCTTAAGGAATATTTATAAAAGTTTAAATAAGCACGCAGTCTTAATTTTTGACGTGGTAAATGGCTGGCAATTAGAAAATAATTTTGAGCCGAAATTAAAAGTATCGGGCCGTGGAATTAAGGCAATTTGGTCTAGAAAATTAGTTCCTCAAAAACAGCTTTTAATTACTTCAGCCTTGATAACAAAGGGCAAGAATATTTATAATGAAGAGGAGAATTTTAGATACTATTTCCCCGGTCAATTGAAAGATATACTTAAACAAGCTGGTTTTAAAAAGGTTAAAATATTTATAGATTATAATGGTAGGAAAAGATATAATACTAAGAGGACGAAGTTGTGCGTTGTGTGTTATAAATAAAAAATCCCCGGCAAATAATTGCCGAAGATTTAGTGAATTTTTATTTGGGGTTACATTTCCCCGAAATGGTATCCTTCATCCTCTGCTTAATTGTTGGGGGTAACACCAAGCCCAATTTCAAACTATATAGTGATAATTTTTGTTTGATGCGAGATAAGGAGAGTCTGCCGCAATTGCGGCATTTTAAAAGTTTTTCCTCTGTCAGCTGAATGACATCACCGAGATATTCGCAGTCATTCACTGCTAATACCATGCGAATTCGCGTATTTTCCGAACCGGAAAAAAGCTCGGAGACAGGAATAAGCAGAATATCAATATTGATTGACTTACTCTGCTTTTCCAGGGATGTATACTTTTCAAGAAACACCCACAAATTTCGACTGTTCATTTGTCTTCCTCCTTTTAAATGAATACAATAACTTAACAT
>JAPLYC010000052.1 GCA_026395755.1 Candidatus Parcubacteria bacterium
ACCTAAACTAAACTGGATGCGCTCGATCTGTCCGACTGATTTGACTCTTTCCAATAACGAGTGGCAAGAAATCGTACGTCCGAGATTTTCCAACGAACAACTGCTGCGACACGCTGAACGTTATCCTCGAATCATCGATAATAAGGAGTAATGAAATGACGGTCAAAATATCTCACGGCGGAGATCAGATGCGAGCCCAGTCTTTTTCCATTCAGGTTACGAATCGGGAAAAATGCAATGCGGGCTGCAAGTTTTGCATCTCGCGCACCACGCCCGGCGACGACAGTAAACCTCGGATTCCCAAAATGCAGCAAACTCAGCCCAAGGTCTGCGACTTTGACCGCCTCAAAATCGGCTTGAATTACGCCAGATGTCTGGGTGCAACTCATGCCATCCTGACTGGCAGGGCTGATCCGCTTCAGGAACCGACCGAAGAGCTGTGCAAATTGCTTGAGCTCTGCTATAAATATCTGCCGCTCGCGGATATGCACACCAACGGGTTGCTGCTCCATCCTGAATTCAATAGAGGAAATAATCTGGCTCAGCTCAAACGAGCTGGTTTGACCATGATCACTTTTTCTCTGGCATCCTTTGATGAGCAGCAAAACTTTGAACTGATGCGCATCAAAAAAAGTGCCGCTGCTCTGATCAAAAAAGCAGTTGATATGGAACTGATGGTGCGCTGCTCCCTGGTCGTCAATGCTCAGGGAGTCGCAGACCTAGCCGGTGTGATTGATTACTGCAGACAAGCCGGCGAACTCGGCGCTCATTCGGTCGTGGTTCGCGAAGTCTGGGTTCCTGAAATCTATGGCCAGTGCAACCAGGAAGTCTACCACTGGAACTTGGCCAACAAGATTGACATCAAGCCGATCCAAGACCGTTTCATTGAAATTTGCCAAAATAAAAATGATTTTGGTCTGTGTCAGCTTGATCCTTTACCCTGGGGCACTCCGGTCTTTGGCATGGCCGGTGTCTTTACCAACCAGGATCACGGGGTGAACATCACCTTTGCCTGTTGCGATGAAGGCACTACCGGTACGGTCATCAAGTCCATTGTGCACAAACCCAATGGCCACGGTTACCGCAACTGGGATCACGGCGGCCACATTCTTTATTAAATCCTTTAGGACGAACCTTCTTTACATAAATCGTATAAAGGTTATCGGTTTCGGTTAACGTTTCGTAAAACGTTTAACGTCTGACGAAACGCCCAACGATACCGAAAAACGAATAACGAACAAGACAGAAGGAGAAAAATCATGAACAGAGATCAGGTTATCGGAATGTTTTTAGGTGGCGCCATAGGCGATGCACTCGGCGTACCAGGGGAAACTATGACTGCAGCGCGCATTGCCCAAGTATTTGGCAGGATCACCACCTATCGAGAACCACAGGACCATCAGTGGTACAAAAACTGGCAAGCCGGCCGCTGGACCGATGATACCCAGCTGACTCTGGCCATCGCTGAATCTCTGATTGCCAAAGGCAAGATAGATTTGGCTGACATTGCCCAGCGTTCCATTACAGCCATGAACGAGTGTTCTATTGGCTGGGGAGGAAGCACTAAAAAATCCTTACAAAGAATCGAAGCAGGTGTTCCTCTGCTCAAAGCCGGCAATCCCAAAGGCGCGGGCAATGGCGTGGCTATGAAAGTTGCGCCATTTGCCGCCTATTTGGCAGCTCCCGGGACTGACAAAGCTATTGCGGAAAAAGTTGCCGAACTTGCACTAATGACCCATCAGACTGACATGGCTGTCATTTCCGCTTTCATTCAGATACAAGCTTTGTCTTTCTGTCTCGAAGGTGTCGACCAAGACAGACCATTTTCTGCGGAACGGCTGTTGCAGCCTGTTTTACGCCAGGGCAAAGCAGTTAAAATCATGCTGCGCGAAAAAAAATATCAGCTTACCTATCTGCCGGAGGATTTTCTGGGTCGCTTTGCTACCCTAATGTGTCTGTTTGAAGAATTCAGCCTGATGACACCGACCAAATTGGCAGAATGTTATGGTGGCGCTGATTGCTATGTTTACAATTCCTTACCCTTCACCATTGCCATGTTCCTGCGCCAACCCTTTAGCATCGAAACTCTTTATGACACTGTCTCGGCCGGCGGTGATACTGACAGTAACGGCTCGATGGTGGCTGCCCTACTCGGCGCCCTCAATGGCACCAAAATTTTCCCGTCCCATCTGATTGACGGCCTATGGAAGAAAGACACAATTCTCCAGGTCGCCAATCTGTTCTGCGATCGTTTCAAAATCGAGTAAAATTCCCGAGGCGTGAATTCCTAAATTTAGGAGTTCACGCCTCCTGACTCAAATTATTGTTCCAATCCAAAATCTAAAACCTAGAATCTAAAATCCTACAATAATTTAAGTTAGGAGGGACCGTCCCTTAACAATTTAAAAAAATTCACGCAAGGAGGTTTTCACGATGGCCAAGCAAATCTTGTACTACTGTCCGCAAATGGCTGACCTGGCGCAAAAGATCAAAGCGCTTTGTCCCGATTTGATTTTAGGAGACATTTCCTGGAACTTTTTCCCGGATGGCTTTCCCAATTTCAGAATCAACCATGTAGCCCAGGCAAAAAATACAGACGCTACCTTTTTGGCGAGCATGGATAGTCCGGCTGAAGTTTTTAATCAGTTGAGTCTCATCTATGCCCTGCCCAAATATCTGGTAAAATCGCTCAAGGTGATTTTACCGTTCTATCCGACCGGAACCATGGAACGAGTGGAAACTCAAGGCGAGATTGCCACGGCCATGAGTCTGGCGCGCATGCTCTCAGCAACGCCCATGACTCAAACCGGACCGGCTCAAATCATCATCTACGACATCCACGCCCTGCAGGAACAATTTTATTTTTCCGACCAGGTGCTGGTCAGGCTGGAAACAGCGGCTGATCACATAATCGGACTTTTCCCCAAAGATGAATACGATTTGGCCTTCCCTGATGACGGCGCCTATAAAAGGTTTGCCCGTTATTTCCCAGGTTATACCAAAATCATCTGCCAAAAAGTTCGCGATGGTACTAAGCGCATTATCCAGATCAAAGAAGGAAATCCTCGAGGCAAAAAAGTTGTAATCATTGACGACTTGATTATGTCCGGCGGAACACTGCTAGAATGCGCTCAGAAACTGCTTGATGCCGGAGCCCTTGAAGTTCTGGCCTATGCTACCCATCCGGTTTTTCCGGACAACTCCTGGGAGAAATTCATTTCCAGCAATATTGCGAAAGTCGCAATTACTGATTCCTGTCCCAAAACCGTAGCCGCAGTCAAAGGTCAGCCGAAATTTCAAATAATTTCTCTGGCCCAAAAAATCGCCAACATCCTAACCGAGTAGAAAAAAAGGAGGCTACCATGAGTCTTACCCCGGAAAAATGCTTAGAGGTTATAAACAAGGGTGCGCGAAATCTTTTGGACTATTGTGTCCAAAACAACATCCACAATCTGGTCACAGGCGTGTCCGGCGGTGCTGACAGCGCGGTTACTCTGGGTTTCTGCTATTGGGCTAAAAAGATGGGCATGGTGGAAGATTATAGGCTTAACATTTTCGGCTTGATCATGCCCTGCGAATCCAAACCCGAGGCGGAAATTCTGGCCCGCGAAGCCATTGAAAAATTTGAAGCCATCGAAATCAAAGTAGATCTTTCTCAGTCCTTCAGGGCTTTGAAAGGTCTGATGTTTGATGAACTCGATGACAAGCTCCAATGTTTCATTGACGAACAACCCAATGACCGGGCTAAAAAGATTGCCTACGGCAATATCAAGGCCCGCCTGCGCATGATTACCTGCTACCATGTGGCCAAAAAGCTTAATGGTCTGGTGCTTACCAACGACAACCTTTCCGAATACTGGATGGGCTTCTGGACCATCTGTGGTGATGTCGGTGACTTTGGCCTGATCCAGCACATTATGAAGGGCCTGGAGCTCTACGACATCGCCCGTTATCTCGGCGTACCGCAGGGAATCATTGATGCCAAACCCGATGACGGTCTGGGCATTGCCGGCGGTGACGAAGATCAGCTCGGCGCGCCTTATCCGATCGTGGACAAGGTAATGGTTGCGCTTATCCAAGCAGGATTTGATACTGAAGGTGACAAATCCCAACTCGCGTCTCTGCCTGCAATTGAAGGAGTGGATCCAGCAGTGACCAAAAATTTGGCCACACGAACTCTGGGCACTGCCTTCAAGCGTAAAGGAACTATCACGCTTTCCAGAGAAGATCTTGGTTTGCCCCCAATCATGGACATCAAGCTCTAAATCTCAAGCCCTGAACCGTAAGGTTCGGGGCTTTTTTTATACACAACCTGCCTTGCTATTCCCCACGATTCTGGTAAAATATGTCATATATTAGCAAAGGAGGTAAAAGTGGCATTCTTAAACAAATTTTACTGCAATGTTTGCGGGATGGAATTTCAGACAGAACAAGAGGCCCTCAACTGTGAGTTTAAAAATGCAAAACCAAAGCCTCCTGCCTTTAATCAGGGAGATAAAGTAATCATCAAAAACAGCTATTTTCCCCAAAAACAAATAGCCTTAGTGTCTAAATTCTGCTATACTAAGCCAAATCAATTGGGAAGAAAGCCACATGCATTGCTTTATTTGCTAATATTACCCAGAATAGAAGCAGATAAAATTCATTCTGTGACAACAGCCACAGAAGAAGAATTATCTAAAGCTAGCAGCGCCTAAACCCAAGCCGGTCAGCCACATGACAGATCGGCTTTTCATATTGACAAGAGTTAATTTTTATGCTATGATATAGGATAATTTATTTATTAATAATCCTAGATCATATGAAAATGTATATGTTAAAAATGTCCCAAAAAATAGCTAAAATTAGCCAAATAGCTGAAAAATCTATTTTTTTAATGCTAATCTTAGCCTTAGTTTGGCAATGTTTCCCTAGAGTTACCTCATTGGCTGCTATTGATACTGAATTATTGACTTCTCCTAATCAGGAGGTGGTAAATCAGATTGAAAATGCCTTAGATACCCTTGGTAATCCTAAAAGAGTAGTTACTGTGCCGGTTACAGCTTATAACAGCTTAGCCGCTCAAACAGACTCTACTCCCTGCCAAACTGCCAATGGTTTTGACTTATGTAAAAATGACACCCAAAATGTCATTGCAGCCAACTTTTTAAAATTTGGCACTAAAGTCAGATTTCCCGACTTTGATCCTGATACTATTTATACTGTTCAAGACAGAATGAATGCCCGTTATGCTTATCGCGCTGATATCTGGATGAAAACCAAAAACGATGCAATGCAATTTGGTGTTAGAAATTTAAAAATGGAAATCTACGATTAATCACCTAATATACGCGAAAATCCGGCTGTTAATAAGTCGGATTTTTGTTTTTGTGCTATAATTATGGTGGGCCTTAAACTACTCCCCAATCCCTAATATATTATCATGAAACAGAGTAGTTTCAAGATCTATCTTTTAACAAAACTGGTGAAGAATAAACAATTCTTCATTTTGATAATTGCTATGTTTATGGCAATTTTTTGTTTACCTCATATTTCTTCCTTTGCCTATTTTCAAATCGAGCCTGATAATTTCGTGCAGGAGGTACAGCGCTTTTTTGCAGTTAACTTTAAAGAAGAACCTCAGGTTCGGAAGCTTTATGTAACGGCCTTCTCCAGTACTCTGGAAGAAACCGATGATACCCCCTGTTTGACGGCAAATGGTTATAATTTATGTACACATAACCAAGAAAACGTAGTCGCTTGCAATTTTTTACCGTTTGGTACTAAAATTAAATTCCCGGAGCTTGATCCTGACCAGGTCTACATAGTAGTAGACCGTATGCATGAACGCTATAATAGCCGCATTGATATTTGGAAAAAGTCCCAAAGCGCTGCCCGGACCTTTGGCATAAAATATTTAACCGTTGAAATTTATAAATAATCTATGAATTTATTTGATAAATTTTTTACCAAGAATTACCAATTTCTAAAAATTTTTATAATTGGCTTGGTTATGCTGGTGATAATTACCGATGAAAGTTTTAACCATTACTATTTTCATAAAAATCCCATTAATAGCATAGCCGACGCAATACTTAGCATTACAATAACCATAGCCTCGGTAAGTTTTGCCTTTTATATTATTAATATAAAACAGCGCCAGCTTAATGATCAGCTCACACAGTTAACTGAAGCGTACCAATATATCGGCCAGATTAACCGCAAAATAGATGCTTTGCTGGAACTGGACATTTCTACGCTTGATCATTCGAAAAAAAATTCTTTACATGAATCGTCCACTGCCATTTTTAAACAACTAGTCAATCTCCTCCAGGCCAAAGCTGGACTTTTTTATCTTAAACCCCCATTACAATTCAAAATATACCACGGTGATCATCTTAATAACGACATCAAGCGGTCTTTTGAACTCCTTATAAATAATGGCATAAAAGAATTTAAATTTAGTCAGGGTTCTGATAATGATCAGTATTTCAAAGATTTGGGAATAAATGAAAATTTATTAAAAAAATACACTATTTTAATTAAACCGGTATATATGCACGAAAAAGATGTTGGCCATTTGATTTTACTTTTTGCCAAAAATCAAATTCTGGAAGATCGGGATCTGAATATTATCCGAATTTATTCGTTTTATTTGGCCTTGAATTATACCTTTAAACCCGATATGGCGCTGTATCAAAATCAACTTGAATAATTGCCCGATAACTGCTAAAATATAGAAAACTTACCAATAAAGTAAGTTTTTTGATTTTCTTGGTCAGGTAGCCAAACGGTAAGGCAAGGGTCTGCCGGCCTTCGCAAATTAAAAATACATGGCCTGATAGCCAAGTGGTAAGGCGAGGGTCTGCCGTCCTTCGCAAAATTTATAAACACGGCCAGATAGCCAAGCGGTCAGGCAAGGGTCTGCAAAACCCTCATTCAGGGGTTCGATTCCCCTTCTGGCCTAAATAAATATATTTTGCTACGGACGGTAATCAAAATAATTTTTAAGTCCACCGAAGCTCCAAGGGAGCGAAGGTGGACAAAACCCTTATCGTGGGTTCGATTCCCACTCAGGCCTAATTATATATTATTTAAAATTTTATGGCGGAAAAATTTATTACCCATAAGAAATTGGCATTATTATTATGCTTTTTTTTATTATTTACTTCCTGTGCGCTCAAACAAAAAATTAATTCTAACCAGCCTTTAATACTTAAAACTAGCGGACAAGATTGTAATCAGGATGCTGAATGCCAATCAGGAGCCTGCAATTTCATTAAAGAAAATTTTGGTCAATGCCAGCCGGCTCAATGTGTCACTAGTGAACAAACCCTGGGAATTAGCGGACAAACTACTTATTACTGTGATCATAATAATCAATGGCAAAAGATCAGACAATTTGGCGAATCCTGCGCTTATGACTATGAATGCGTTATAATAACCTGCAAGGATAATCCCGGTTGCCACCCCGGTGATTTTAAATATTATTGTAAAAATAATGAGTGTGTAGCGGAACAGCAACCTGATGAATGTGAACTTAAAGGGCTCAAAAGAATCATAACCGAATACATGGACCTAAATACCTGCGCTGAATCCATTGCTCAGCACGAAATCGGCACTGCCTGCGCGCCTTGCGGCAACGGCAAATGCGACAAAGAAGTAGAAAATAAGTGTAATTGTCCAGTCGATTGTCAGTAAAACTTATTTATTATTTTAAAATAATACAATCTTATGCTTTTAAAAATTATCTTCATTAACTTCCTGGGTTTGCCATTAATCGCCTGGGGCGGATTATTTACATTTCTATGCCTGATTCTTACGGCCTTAATTGCCTATCTTACTGTAAAAAACATTAAACCTCTGCCGGCCAAATGGCATTATGGCATGGCAATATTAACAATAGTCTTGGGCGCATTCCATGGTTTACTGGCAGTTTTAGCCTTTTTAGGTTTTTAATTCTCAATAACTTATTTCTATGACCGAAGCTCACACTCGCAGTATTTTTAAAGCTCTCAGCTGGCGTATTTTTGCGACTTTAACTACCATGATAATTGTCTTTATTTTTACCCGACAATGGGTGCTGTCATTAAGCGTTGGGGTTTTGGAGGTGACGTCAAAATTAATACTTTACTATTTTCATGAAAGAATCTGGAATCGCATTACCTGGGGTAAAAAAAATTTACCTGTAAATTTTAACGACCAATTTTAAAAATAAAAATGACTATTGAGCAAACTAAAAACATGCCTGAAAATGTTATTATATCTAATCCTGAAAAATTGGATGGATTAATCAAGAAATTTAAGGAACAGGGCCGGAACAAAATTCATATTCTGGCTGATTTTGACCGTACTTTTACTAGTGCCTTTGTAAATGGCGAAAAGATACCTTCAGCTATTTCAATTTTAAGGAAAGAAAATATTTTGGATGAAGAATATACCAATAGGGCAGAAGAATTATTTTCCATATATCATGTCTATGAAGTTGATCCCAAGATGCCTGTTTTTGAAAAGAAGAAAAAAATGGCGGAATGGTGGAATTTGCATAACCAGGAATTGCTAAAGCATGGTTTGCAGCAAAAACATCTGGATATTGTCGCTCAAAGTCCCAAAATGAAACTGCGTCAGGGACTGGCTGAATTTTTATCCTTGCTTAACAATAGACAAATTCCCGTGGTGATTATGTCAGCCAGCGGGCTGGGAGATTATGTCATTCATAAAATCTTAGAGCGGGAAAACATTGATTTCCCCAATATCAATGTTATTTCCAACTCCCCTGATTTTGATAAAGATGGAAATTTGATCGGCTTTAAAAAGCCGTTTATCCATGTTCTAAACAAAACTGAAACCGAGATTAAAGACTTCCCGGCTTACGATAAAGTTAAAAACAGAAAAAATGTAATTTTACTAGGTGATAATATTGAAGATATTGGCATGGTCGAAGGCTTTGACTATGATAATATTATCAAAATCGGATTCTTGAATGACAATGTTGAAAAAAATCTAGAAGATTACAAACAAAACTTTGACATTGTGTTAACTAACGATACTGATATGGGCTACGTCAATAATTTACTCGGACAAATATTATAATTATGCTGCAATTTCTTGATGAACTAAAAAATTTAAACCTCCCGATAGGCCAGTACGCTATTTTTGGTTCAGGACCTTTAAGTATCCGTAATTTACGCGAGTCTGATGATCTTGACATTATAGTTAAACCAGAACTTTGGGATAATTTAACCAAGAAGTACCCCCCCGTTACCAAACAAGGTATCAAGGAACAATATACCTTTATTCCAATCGGGAATATTGAAATCTTTAACAGCTGGGTAAACCTCTCGGGCAAAATCAATGAAATGATTGATACTGCCGAAATCATTGAGGGTTTTCCTTTTGTAAAGTTGGGTTATGTGAAAGAATGGAAAACTTTCATGGGCCGGGATAAAGATAATATCGACCTAAAACTGATTGAAGAATATCTAAACAAACCTACCAAATAACCATGTTTTTTTGATCAAATACGTGCTAAGCTGTCAGTACAGTGCGATTAGCAATCGCACAATGACTATGCTGTCAAAAAAACATGCGCATATCTAACGATTAGCAATCGCCTAATAACATTTGCGCTAAAAAACATGCTAATATCCAAACAACCACCTCGCTACAAATTAGGCAATTCTACGTATTTTTTAACTTTTAATGTCTATGATCGACTTAAAATACTGCACAATAAGGATGTTGCCGAATTTATTATAGAAGAATTAAAATTTTATTCTAAAAAAATAAAGTCACTGATAGCATACACCATAATGCGCGAACACATCCATTTATTGGTTGAAATTTTAAACCACGAAGATTTATCAGATTTTTTACGGGATTTTAAAAAGTTTACGTCCAAAGGAATTAAAAAACGTTTGAATCTGATTAAACCTCATATTTGGCTTAGAGGAACTATGGATCATTGCATAAGAACTGAAAACGAAGATGATTTCATGAACCATCTAGGCTATATTTTCTACAATTCCAAAAAACATCTTAATATTCTGCCAAAAGATTTTCCTTACCATAACTTCCTTGAATTTGTCGAAAAAGGATACTTTGAGATAGATTATTGCAATTGTGAAGAAAAACCCTTTGTGCAGAAACTTTATGACTAATTTTTGTTAACGAATGGTCATGAGGGGGGTTGCTAACCGCCCGATACTGAACGAACTATGCCCAAATCTAAACAAAAATTCATCCTCATTGACGGTAACGCACTGGTGCACCGCGCCTTTCATGCCTTGCCGCCTTTAACCACCAAAGACGGCGAACTGGTTAATGCTGTCTATGGCTTTTTAACCATCTTTTTCAGAGCGCTCAAGGAGATCAAGCCGGAATATGTGGCTGTCACTTTTGATATGGCCAAAAAGACTTTTCGCCATGAAATGTATACCGAGTACAAAGCCACCAGAGTCAAAGCGCCTCAGGAACTATATGATCAGATTCCCAAGATTAAAGAATTGCTGCAATTATTCAAAATACCGGTTTATGAACTGGAAGGCTATGAAGCTGATGATGTAATTGGCACTATCTGCCACTTAAAGACTGTGGATAGTCCCGATATTGAAACCATAATTGTTACCGGTGATTTGGATACTTTGCAATTGATTGATGACAATACCAAGGTCTATTCTTTAAAGCGCGGACTGTCAGATACGATTATTTATGATGACAAGGCTGTGGCTGAACGTTTTGACGGTTTAAAGCCTGATCAAATGATTGATTACAAATCACTTAGAGGCGACCCTTCTGACAATATTCCCGGTGTCAAAGGCATTGGTGAAAAAACCGCCATTACTTTGCTTACACAATTCAAATCTTTGGACAATTTATATAAAAACATAGACAGCAAGAAAATATCCGAGTCGGTGCGGGAAAAATTAATTGCACATAAAGATGAGGCTTTTTTAAGCTATAAGCTGGCCACCATTGTCAAAGATGCGCCGGTTAAATTTGAGCTTGAGGATGCCAAAATTAAAACTTACAATAAACAAGAGGTCATGGATGTCCTGCAAAAATACCAATTTGCCAGCCTGGCCAGCAAGCTGCCTAATTTTGACGGAAATTCTGTCGCATTTACAGCAGCAGAGCCGACTGCTTCATCTTCTCATCCTGAAAAACATGATTATCAGATAATAAAAACCGGGCCGGAACTGGATAAATTTATTAAGGAGCTGTCCAAACAAAAAATCTTTGCTTTTGACACTGAAACGACAGGATTGAATACTTTTGATTTACAATTATTGGGAATCAGCTTTGCCTGGGAAGAAGGCAAGGCCTTTTACGTTCCGGTTGCTGAAATTAAAGGAGAAGGTTTATTTGAAGAAATCGTAATTAAATCTGATTGGCTGGCCAAACTTAAGCCAGCGTTGGAAAATCCTAAAATTGCCAAATTCGGCCATAATGTCAAATATGATGCGGAAGTTTTACTAAATTATAATATCAAAGTTGAGCCTTTAATTTTTGATCCCATGATTGCCAGCTACCTGCTAAATCCAGGCACCCGCAGCCATGGCCTTGATAATCTGGCGTTTACGGAATTCGGCTATCAGAAAACCAGTTTTACCCAGCTAACTACCTTGGAAAATAAAAAAAAGATTCCAATTACCCAGGTGCCTTTGGTTAAATTAGGCACTTATTCTTGTGAAGACGCGGATTTTACCTGGCGCTTATATAAATTACTTAGTAAGAAGTTAGCCGGTGAGAAGTTAACAAAGTTATTTGAGGAAATTGAAATGCCCCTGGTGCCGGTTCTGATTGCCATGGAACAGCATGGGGTAAAAATCGATGTTAAATTTTTAAAATTATTTTCACAAAAACTTACCAAGCAAATAGACGATGTTTCCCGGAAAATCTACAAGCTGGCTGGTCAGGAATTTAATATTTCCTCTCCCCTGCAATTAAAAGAAGTTCTTTTCGAAAAATTACAAATTTCTACCCAAGGAATTGGCCGCACTAAAACAGGATTTTCCACGGCAGCTGATGAGCTGGATAAATTAAAAGGCCGTCATAAAATTATTGACTTTATTTCCGAATACCGCGAATTAAGCAAATTGCTGACAACTTATATTGATGCTTTGCCGGAATTGGTCAATAAAAAAACCGGCCGCGTCCATACCAGTTTTAATCAAACTATTACCTCAACCGGCCGATTATCTTCTTCCAATCCAAATTTCCAAAACATTCCGATTAAAACCGAACTCGGCCGCGAAGTTCGCAAGGCAATTATAGCTGAAAAAGGCAACAAAATCGTTTCAGCCGATTATTCCCAGATTGAATTACGGATTGTCGCTTCAATTTCCAATGATAAGAATATGATTACCGCCTTTACCAATGACGAGGATATTCATACAATTACCGCTGCCAAAATCAACAATGTGAAACCTGAAGAAGTGACCAAGGATATGCGCCGGGCAGCCAAAGAAGTTAATTTTGGCATTATGTACGGTATGGGCTCGAATGGCCTGGCTAGCAGAACCGGCATTTCCCGCGACGAAGCCGCAGAATTTATCAAAAAATATTTTGAAGCATTTCCTAGCATGAAAAAATATATTGAGGAAACCAAAGACTTTGTTAAAGATAGCGGCTATGTCGAAACCTTATTCGGCCGCCGCCGCTATCTGCCCGACATCCACTCCGGCGTGCCTAATATCGCCGCAGGGGCCGAACGCATGGCTGTTAATATGCCGATTCAGGGTACTGCCGCTGATCTGATTAAGCTGGCTATGATTAAAATCCATGCCCAGTTGACAAATATCTCTCCATTAGCTAAAATGATACTTCAAGTCCACGATGAACTGGTTTTTGAAGTACCTGAAAAGGACGTCAAGAAAGTCACTGACTTTGTGCAAAAAGAAATGGAAAATGTCCATAAGTTCAAATGCCCGATTAAAGTTGAGGTTGAAAGCGGAGATAATTGGGGCATGATGTCCTGAGCCCTTCGGTTCGCTTCGCTCTCTCAGGGCAGGCTCCGCATGGAATCCATTCAGTCCGCATAACCCGTTTTACTCCGGATGACTTTTTATCTTTATTTCTTAAATCGCCAAAAATAACCAAAAGGAGGTGACCTCGTGAAGCCTGATTCCAAACAAAAGGACCTAAACCGGCAGTGGCAAAATTTTTTAGCCAAAACAAACGGTTCTTTGCAAATTAGCTTGCATTGCCTTCAAAGAATTCAGCTGCGTTTCCCCGATTTTCTGGAAATGACTGAAAAGCAGTTTCTGGATCTGGTCAGGAAAAGCAAGCCGGTAAAATTAATTGAGTTCCCTAAAACTCAAGAACGAGGCATCAAAGTCCAAAACCACAGAATCATGTTTGCGGTAAGCTTCAAAACCAAGAAGGTAATGTCGCTTTACCCCTGTCGCCCCAAAATGGCAAAAAAGTCAGCTAATGGCAGGGTTAAAAAAATTAAAGAGCCTTATCATCGTCCAACAGCCAAAAATGAGGCAAAAAAACAGATCAGAGAATCACAAAGCGCTTGATTGTTTAATACGACTAAGCGCTTTTTAAAAACACTAATTTTGTTCACTAATCTACACAAATATAATATTAGTGTAATTTCGTGTTTCAGTAAATAAAAAAGCCGGTCACCCGAAGGCGCCGGCAAGATTTTACAGTGAAATTATGATGGGAGCTTTTCCCCTAAACATCCCATCCTCTTCTAGATATTTCATGGTGAATAATTCCAGATTAACCGTGTGAAAATCTTCCAAAATTACTACAAATGAGTTGGGATCGTAATTGAATGCTTGAATGCCTTCGATGTATTCACACCTAGGCCCGTCTTCATCAGCAATTTCCCAATCAGGATGCCAAAAATAACCTTGCTTCACTTGAATGATTAGCATTTCGCTGATAATACAAATGAAATTGACGAAACCAACCAGGTCTTCGCCTTTTTCCCTCGCATTTTTCAGACAAATCTTTTTGCCAGTCAAATCATACGAAGCCAGCATTTCAGCGATTGAAAGTCGCTTTTGCTTTTCTTGATTGTAACCAAGCAGGGCTTTAATACCCGCCCAAACTAATTTTACCATTTTCATTTCAGACCTCCTTTTTCATTCTAACCATTTTTGGCTTTTTAAACATTAGCCGTTTATGTCCTTGCGGACATCACTTTTGTTTATTGAAATGTACATTATATTAAAAAATTTCGGTGCGCGGACTTGTTCAGCCAAGGATTTTTCCCCGGCTTTAAACCATAAGGTTTTAGGCCGCGCACGCAAAATGTATAGCCTCCAAGCTATTCTCTTATATTAGCACATTTATGACATTTTGTCAAGACTTACTTAATTCCCTTGTTATGATAAAATAAAGCTATCTTTCGATAGTTATTGTGGTTCTAAATTTCTTGTTTAATAATGATACTAATCTAATATACTAATCTACAAATAATTACCTTTTCTTACATCATTAGTAGATTAGTAGCCTATTCGTAGCATTAGTAGCCTAAATCACTTACCAATCAGCACAAACATGATCATTTTCCTATACGGCGAGGACACCTACCGTTCTAGCCAAAAATTGAACCAAATTAGGGACAAATTCCTCAAAGAAGTAGATTCTTCGGGCATGAACCTGACCACTCTTGACGGTGCCAAGCTAAAATTTGAAGAATTTAACCGGCAAGTTAAAGCTTCGCCTTTTTTGGCTCGTAAACGCATGGTCATAATTAAAAATCTTATTTCGGAAAATAAATCCAAAGAAATTCAGAAAGAAGTTGTTGATCTGCTTAATACCGAATCAAAAAGTCCTCAGGATGACAATATTTTAGTATTTTGGGAAGCGGCTGACCATTCCAAATCCAAAAGTAAAAATGCGCTCTGGGACAGACTGGTTAAGGAAAAATTTGCTGAACAATTTCAACCTTTAAAACCAATTCTATTAAATTCATGGGTAGAAAAAGAAATTACTAAACTCAATGCCAAAATTGAAAAATCAGCCATTCCCCTCTTAGCTGCTTTGGTTGGTAATGACCTTTGGCAGTTGTCAGGTGAAATTGATAAACTTACAAATTTTTGCCAAGAACGACCGATTACTGCGACTGATATTGAAAATCTGGTCAAAGCAAAATTTGATGACAATATTTTTAACCTAGTTGACGCCTTGGGTAATAATAATAAAAAACTGGCCCTGAAACTAATGTCAGACCAGTTTTATCTGGAATCTGATGAAATGTACTTGCTGGCCATGCTAGTCCGCCAGTTTCGCATCTTACTTTTAACCAAAGAACTAAGCGAAAAAAATCCTCACTTGGGCAAGGAAAAAGTGGCTCATGATTTAAATATTCATCCTTTTGTCGCTCAAAAAGCCATTTGGCAAATAAATAATTTCACATTAGATAAGCTTAAACAAATTTATCGTCAACTTTTAGACATTGATTTCAAAATTAAAACCAACTCGCTTAAGCCGCGCATACTGTTTGACTTGCTAATTGCCCAAATATAAAAAAGAGCTCTCCGCATAGCGGGGAGCTCTTTTTTTATCAATATGGTGATTATTTTGAATCAGCCTTTTTTTCGATTTTCTTTTCAGCCTTGCCGCCTTTTTTATAGTATCTTACCAGGCGGGAAAGCTTTCTGGCAGCTGTATTTCTTTTCATGACATTTTTTTGAGCCGCCTTGTCTAAGCTCTTTTGTACCTGTATCATCAGGGGCTCAATTTTATCTTTAGACTCCTTTTTATCAATTGACTGTCTTACTTTTTTCAGTAAGGTTTTCAAATCCTCGCGTACCTTCATATTACGCTCAGCATGACTATGCATTTGTCTTAAAGCTTTTTTTGATTGTTGTTTAATTGGCATATATAGTTCGTGATTCGTTATTCGGTTTCGATAATCGTTACGTAAAACGTAATACGACAAACGTAACGCCCAACGATACCGGAAAACATATATTTAATTTATAAGAAAACAATGAGCTATATGGCTCAATGTTATATATCAAAGTCTAACAAATATACTCAAATTAGTCAAGCTACGACTGGGGTTTGTCCAATTCCAGCGGTTCTATCTCCCCTGCTACGCCTGTGATTCTTACCACGTCTTTATCAATTTTTTTAAACTCTTTATAAGCGGAATTATACATACCCACGGTAGTTCCTAAATTATTGCCCAGTTTCAATAAATATGAATCGTATGCCAATAAATGCTTTTGCAGCTGTTCCACCCTTTCTCTGATCTGCTGAGCAGACTTTTCAATCTGCAAAGCCTTTAATCCCTGTAATACTGTCTGCAAATAGGCAAAAAATGAAGTGGGTGAAGTGATAATCACGTGTTTTTCTTTAAACGCATATTCAATCAAATCTCTAGTGTTTACTTTAATTGCGCCCACCTGGTTAATCAATAAATCATAGTAAATACCTTCTGACGGAATAAACATAAAAGCAAAATCCATGGTTCTTTCACTGGGGCGAATATATTTCGAGGTTTCATCAATTCTGTTTTTCAGATCAATCTTAAATAGCTTTTCCAGCTGTTCCCGGGCAGTCGGATCTTTCTCCACTACAATTTTATTATAATTTTCCAGGGAAAACTTAGAATCAATGGGGATTATTTTATCTTTAACAAAGATAACAGCGTCAACAATTTCACCGTTTTTAAATTTATACTGCATTTCATAAGAAGCCGGGGGCATTACATTTTTCAATAATTGCTCCAGAAAATATTCCCCTAAAATACCGCGCTGCTTAGGATTGGTTAAAATATTTTCCAAGCTTTGTAACTGTTCCGCAAATCCTACCACCTGCTTATTAGTTTCATCCAGTTTGGTTAATTTCTCAGTAACATCCTGAACTATTTTCGCGGTCTGACCAAATTGCTGCTGCATTGACTTATGAGTATTATTCAAACCATCACTTATAGTCTTACTGTTTACATTTAATCCCTCGCTTAACACCTTGCTCAATTCATTAAGCTGATTTTGCAGCATTAATAAGGACTGATCATCTTTGATCGGCTTATTTTTGGTTAATAAAATAATTACCGTAATAATTCCGGCAATTATTATAATTGATAATATTATTAAAAATATTTGCATAAAATTTTGACTAGTACTTCCCTATTTTACCAATTTTTACTCAAAATAGCAAAAGTCTACAATAATTATTGTTTCAGTCTTGCTCCTCAACTAAATTACTGCTAAGATTAAATAAAGCTTGAAATTTAGTAATAATTCATAAAAAAACCGTTTCTGTCACCCTGTGCCCTTCGATTCGCTCCGCTCACTCAGGGCAGACTCCGCGAAAGGGTAACTTCGTCGACGCTTATAGTTCAGTTCGACTTTGCTCACTGTAAACTCGTACAAGCTTGCCCTGAACTGAGTCGAAGGACTCACCATAACATAGAAAAGTTTTTTTCGTATATCATACACACAATACGACACAAGATTTATACTATATTTAGCCAATAATATCAATCTATACCAAAATTTATGTAAAAATGTTCCACGTGGAACATTTTGCCAATTAAGGCTAACTATAAACTAATAAATGCAACTTTACACTTTACATTTTGAATTATTAAACCCGTCCCTGTAGTTCAACGGATAGAACGAGAGACTCCTAAGCTCTAGATGGAGGTTCAATTCCTCCCGGGGACACCCGTGATAACTATTACTTTGAATATTAATTTACCAAGTTATTGTTATCGTAATAGTTATAGTTACAAAAGGGCCTTTAGCTCATTTGGTAGAGCGCTTCCATGGCATGGAAGAGGTGAAGGGTTCGAATCCCTTAAGGTCCACTCCTACGCTCCTTTGGAGCTTCGGAGTGCAATGCACTCCTACATTTTAGACGGTCACCATCTTTGTTCAACTTTAATAGGCTAAATTACAATAATATAGGGCAATTAGCTTCCACCTACATCTT
Source organism: Candidatus Parcubacteria bacterium (assembly GCA_026395755.1). Lineage (GTDB taxonomy): Bacteria > Patescibacteriota > Patescibacteriia > CAIXNZ01 > CAIXNZ01 > JAPLYC01. The sequence continues at coordinate 17,890 of JAPLYC010000052.1, forward strand.
CACTAATATGCAAAAAGGAAGTACATCCCTAAATTGCTTAGGCTTCGGTAGGCAAGCAGCAAGAAATGAGGCGAAATGAATGGATGGCAACCAGCATCGCTAGCCATATTTTCCAAAAATCAGTATATAACAAAGACAATTAGCTCCTACCTTCGCCTTTAAAATAAACCCAAAAGGGGCGTATATTCAATAATTACCTTGGCTTCGGTAGGCAGGCAGTCTAGAAAGAAGCGAAATGAATGGACGGTAACCAGCTTCGTTATCCAAGGTATCCTAAAGTATACTTAATCCGGGCTTATAGCTCAGCTGGTTAGAGCGTACGATTCACATTCGTAAGGTCAGAGGTTCGATCCCTCTTAAGCCCACCTTCGCCTGTACTTTACGGCAGAAAGGGAAGTATCTTCCAAAATTACTTTGACTACGGTGGGCAGGCCCACAATTTAACAACTATTTCAATCTTAAATTCCTAATTCCCAATCCCAATTTTATGCCTTTATCTATTGCAATAGTCGGCTTACCAAATGTAGGCAAATCAACGATATTCAATGCCTTAACCAGGCAAAAAGTTGATGCTCAAAATTACCCCTTTTGTACTATTGATCCAAATGTAGGGTGTGTTAAGGTACCAGATGAAAGACTGGATAAGTTAGCCCAAATGTCCAAATCAGAAAAGATAATCTATTCAACAGTAGAATTCATAGATATTGCCGGTTTAGTTCGTGGTGCGCATAAAGGTGAAGGTCTAGGTAACAAGTTTTTGACTAACATTAGAGAATGTAACGCCATCTGTCATATTTTGCGACACTTTATAAACGAAAATATCATTCATGTGGAAAATAGGATTAATGCCAAGGATGACTTGGAGATCATTAACCTTGAATTGATTATGGCGGATCTGGAACAAATCAATAAAAAACTCGAAGCGCGCAAGGACACGGATTTTGTTCAATTAAAGCCAGTGCTGGAAAAGATAAAAAAAGATCTGGATAATAATGTTCTAATTAAAGATCAGAAATTATCAGATGAAGAAACACAAATAATTACTCAATTCAATTTTTTATCAGCCAAACCTTGCCTATATATATTTAATGTAGCTGAAACAGATATTACTAAAACAAAGGAACAAATTATCAAGGAGTCAGGTTTAATTCTTGAACCTGAAAAAGTAATATTGGTTTGCGGAAAAATGGAAGAAGAATTAACTCAATTATCTGAACAAGAAGCCGTTGATTATTTAATAAATTTTAATGTTAAGCAATCCGGCCTGGAACAAATGATTATTGCGGGATATAGCCTATTAAATTATATCTCTATGCTAACTACAGGGCCGAAAGAAACCAGGGCCTGGACAATTACCCTGGGATCAAAAGCTCCTCAAGCAGCCGGCAAAATCCATACTGATTTTGAAAAAGGCTTTGCCAGAGTGGAAGCCATTGATTGGCAGGAACTATTAAATTGCGGCGGTTGGGCTCAAGCCAAAGAAAAAGGGAAAGTCAGAATTGAAGGCAAAGAATATATTATCAAAAACGGAGACGTGGTAATTTTTCATTTTTCTTCATAAATACCCTGCTAATATTGACAAAAAGTTTTCCCCAGTGTATACTTTAATATTAAACTTGACCTTGCTACAATATAATTAAAGGGGGGAAAGGTTTCTCCCTTACATATTAACTGATGGAAAAAGGAGGGAATTTAACTTGAGAAATGGCCATTTGCGCTCGCGGGTTCGGATGTATCGGGACAGGAAAGTTGGTGCGGCAAAGCGATTGCAAAAGGGTAAATGTCTCAAAACAAGGAGGTTTTAAAAACCGAATAGCCAACAAAGGGGGATTTCAAATGAAGCAAAACAGGCATCAACCCCGAGGATTTATAGTCCTTCCTCAAACAAAACACCCGTTAGGGTAAAGGAGGTGGTCCATCTCCTGGGGAGTGGTAGAGTCCCGCGCAGCGGGACATGGAAACTCCCCATCAGTTAGATTAAGGGATAATCTCAACTGATGAAAATCAGGAAGGAGGTGTAAAACCCCCACTGCAACTTGATTTACGAACGATCACAATTATAAAAGCCGTCCCGGTCGCGGGACGGCTTTTTCTTTTATTTGTAAAATGTTTTGACATATTTTCGGCAAATGGATTTGTAATAATCCGTGCAGTCTTCTTCAGGAATCAGCAGATACAGCTTTTGCCATTTTTCTTTTGGCTCCAGCTTTTCAGCGATGGTCAGATTGAGTTTTTCCACCATCTGCAGGGCAATCGCGTAAATCTCCTCGGGCAAAGTAGAAATCATTCTTTCCAGATTGCCGGAGATTTTACGCTGCATCAGGTACGTATAGCTCAATTTGGACTGAACCATCAAACCGATATAGCTTTCAAATTTGAACTTACTGCGCAAGCCACCATGGAAACGAACCACAAAGCCTTCCTGGTTTTTGATGGAGCGATCCTTAAGCATCTTTTTAAGTTCTTCAAGTGACTTTCCGCGCCACTTCCTGACCAAAGGCAAGTGCAGACGTTCGCTGATCATTGTCAGATTGGTAAAATCATAATCAGCCAAGGTCTCACGGTTAGTGGAACCGATCAGAATAAAATCATTAAACCCCTCATAATGAAGGTGCACTTTAGTTTCAGGAATAATGATTTCCACCAGAATTGTTTCCTCGGGATTATAATTTTTCGCCCAATCGTTTTCAGTGACATAGGCATCAAGCATTTTCTGGGCAATCAAACCGGTCGGACTGACAAATCTGCCCCGGGTAGTCATGTAAATCTTGCCCTTGTACTCAAAGATAAT
>JAPLYC010000061.1 GCA_026395755.1 Candidatus Parcubacteria bacterium
CGTAGCGCAGGAAAGAGAAAATATTGCCAAAGGCAATGGCCTGGAATATTCTCTCAGCTTTAATCCGGATTTGATTGCACCGGTGACCACTGATTTCTCCGGCAAACCCAAGGTGGCAATTATCCGCGATGAGGGTACGAATAGCCATGAAGAAATGAAAGTTTCATTTTATCTGGCTGGCTTTGAGCCATATGACGTGACCATCACTGACATTGCCAGCGGGAAAATCAGCTTACGCGATTTTCGTGGCGTAGCTTTTCCAGGAGGTTTCAGTTACAAAGATGTCCTGGGATCAGCTGTTGGCTGGGCCGGAGTAATCAAGTTTAATCCGGTTGTTGCCAAGGAATTTTCAGCCTTTTTCCAAAGGCCAGATACTTTCAGCGTGGGCATCTGTAATGGCGATCAGTTAGAAATTTGGCTGGGAGTGCTTTATCCTGAGCTTGATGAATTGTCGCAGCCCAGGATGGACTTCAACTTAAGCGAGTCTTTTGAATCACGCTTTGTCAGGGTCTTTATCCAAGATTCGCCGTCAATCATGCTTAAGGGCATGGCCGGTTCAGTTCTGGGAATTCATGTGGCTCATGGTGAAGGCCGCTTTGTTTTTCCGGATCCAAAAGTTCTAAAAAACATTTTGGATCTGCATTTGGCACCGGTGCGCTATATTAACCATCATAGCCTGACCACAGAACTTTATCCGTTTAATCCCAATGGTTCGCCTTTGGGAATCGCGGCCCTGTGCTCAGCTGACGGCAGACATTTGGCAATCATGCCTCATCCGGAACGTACTGTCTTAGTACGGCAGTGGCACTATCTGCCAAACAATTGCCACTGGCAAAATTCGCCCTGGCTAAGGCTGTTCCAAAACGCCTATCAGTGGTGTTCCGTCTCCGCATAAAGCTTCGGCGGATAAAATGGAACAAAAGTAAAAATTTCGTAACAAGCCCCGTTGTCGCAAGACGCGGGGCTTTTCTTTTTCTCGTTATCCGTTTTTCGGTATCGGTTAGCGTTAAGTTTGTCGGTAAACGTTTAAACGTGCCGTTTGTCGATAAACGTAAAACGAAACGCCCAACGAAACCGAATAACGAGAAACGATTGACAAATATCAGCATATTTAATAAGGTAAAGAAAAATCAAAGCTAAAACATGGTCATTAAAATAAAAGATAAAAGGAGGATCCCATGGATAAGGAATTTTTAGCCGAAGCCGAGGAGCTGATTAGCAGCTTGAGCAAGGGGCTTATGGCTTATGAACAGGCCTGGAAATCGGGTGCAAAAATTAATCCTGAAATATTGAATGGTATTTTCCGGTCAGCCCATACGCTGAAAGGATCGTCGGGATTTTTTGGACTTCAGACGCTGAGCAAGCTGGCGCATGCGATGGAAAATCTTTTGTCGCGTTTGCGGCTGGGAGAAATTCAGATTGATCAGCGCACTATTGATCTGCTTTTTGAAGCGGCTGAGAAATTAGAGTCTTTTCTTGCCGCTGGTCAACCGGACAGTATGGATATTAATACATTTATTGATAGGATTAATAACTTTGCTGAGATAAAGTCAGCTGATGTTCCCAAAAAGTCAGAGATAAAAGATTCAGGAGTGGCTGCTGATATTCGTAAAGCGCTGACAGAATATGAGGAACATCGGCTGGATGAAAATATCCGTGAGGATGCAAACATCTGTCTGGTACGGGCTGTTTTCCCTTTGGAAATTATTGACACCAAATTGGTAATGCTCAAAACCTGGTTAAATAATCAGGGGGAAGTTCTCGCCCTATTGCCGAGCAATGAGCAGCATAGCATTCCGGCCATGACTTTTCAGGTTCTTTTTGCCACGCAAAAAAATCCGGAAAAGCTTGGGAATTTTCTTAAGAACTATAAATACCGACTGGAGATACTGAGACGAAGTAAGGCCTTACAATAATTAAAAGCTCCACGCAAGACGCGGGGCTTTTCTTTTTCTCGTTATCCGTTTTTCGGTATAGGTTTACGTTACGTTAATCGTCAAACGTCAAACGAAACGTATGTCGATACCGTAATACGAAAAACAATTGACAAATATCAATTTATTTAATAAGGTAAAGAAAAATCTGGTTACAAGTTTGTACTTTTGAAAGGAGAATATTATGGAAGGACAGAAAGGGATGACGTATCAGGGAACTGGTGTGAACTACGATGACATGGATCCATTTAAGCGGCTCGCGCAAAAAGCCGGGTTGGAAACAGCCATCAATATCAGGCATCTCAATATGACGGAATTTACTCCGAGCCGGGGTGAAAGCGCCTATCTGGTTGATTGCGGCGATTATTTTTTGGCACAGGTCGTTGAAGGCTTGGGTACAAAAAATTTGGTAGCCGAAGCCATGCAAAGGCTCACCGGTGAATTGCATTTTGATAAAATCGCACAGTGCTGCATGGCCATGATCGTCAATGACCTGATCACTGTCGGCGCTTTGCCAATTTCCGCGGCAATGTATTTGGCTGTGGGTGATTCCGCCTGGTTTAAAGACGAAGAACGTGCGAAAAGTTTAATCGACGGCTGGAAACACGCCTGTAATTTGTCTAGTTGTACTTGGGGTGGCGGGGAAACACCAACACTCAAAGGCATTATCAACCCGGACACAATTGATCTGAGCGGCGCAGCCATGGGTATCATCAGAAACAAACAGCATTTGATTACTGGCGGAAAAATCAAACATGGCGATGTCATCATTATTTTTGCCAGTTCCGGAATTCATGCTAATGGTCTGACTCTGGCCAGAAAGATTGCCGAGAAATTGCCACAGGGATATTTAACGCCGATTGATCACACTGGCCAGACTTATGGAAGGGCTTTGCTTGAGCCGACCGAGATCTATGTCCCCATCATTCAAGATTGTCAGCAATGGGATGTTGACATTCATTATGCCGTCAATATCACCGGTCATGGCTGGCGCAAGCTGATGCGTAGCCAGGAGCCTTTTGTCTATGTCATTGAATCAGTCCTTGATCCTCAGCCGGTTTTCCAAATCATGCAAAAGCATGGTCCGGTGGACGATGAAGAAGCATACGGTAACCTAAACATGGGCGCTGGATTTGCCATCTTTGTTTCACAAAAGGATGTGGAGGTGGTAGCTGATATTGCCAAGGCTACCAACATTCCGATTATAGCAACCGGACATATTGAAAAAAGAGGTGGGGAAAAGAAAGTCATTATTGAACCTAAGGGCATTACCTTTGAAGGGGAAAGTCTGCAGGTTCGTTGAGGCTAAAACATTTACAGAGACTCGTGGTAACGCGGGTCTCTTTTTTATTCGTTATGCGTTTTTCGGTGTCGGTTTTCGCCTGCCTGCCCTGCCTACCGGCAGTCAGGTGGCAGGTAGGTTACGGTTGTCGGTAAACGTTTAACGAAACGTGAACCGAAACCGTTTTACGATAAACGAAAAATAAAAACACCCTCGCAATAACGAAGGCGTTTTTATAGTTTAATCGGCAGGGGAAATACTTAGCCAAAGCCCTTTGGCTTTGAGCCGCAAGATTTCGCAGGCCATTAAAATTAAGAAAATTAAGTCTATTTTTACCATGAGAATACATTAAGAATAATTTTTTTCCAGCTGGGTTTTCTTTTATAGCGTTTCAGCCGGCGTTCTACTTTCTCCATAATCTGGAAATAGTAGGTAGAACACATTGTCCCCAAAGCGCAGCCAAAGGCATAGGCCAAGATAATGCTCCAATTGTTGATGTCAGAAATAATGGCTTCAATCACAAAATACCAGACCACAATTTCAATCAGGGTAACTGCTCCGCTGGCCCAGACCTGGCTTTTATTAACCACTTTGGTCCAGATAGTACATATAATCATTTCAACAAAACCGATAAAGAAAAAGGATAACATAATTTTGGGGATTAATTAATAATATAATAAATAATTTATTGTTATAGCCTGAGAAAGCTTGATTTTATTGGTGTTTTATAGTGAATTGGGAATTTGGCTAAGGTTCCAACTTCGTGCTTAAAAAGTGAATTTTTCAAAAGCTATCCTATTTGTGACATCAAGTATAGCATATTTTTCGATTTCGGTCAATGCGAATGTCAAAGCCGATTGACATTCTTAAGATTTGATTAATTTACCCAAAAAATAAAAAATCCTTTCGCGGGTGGAAAGGATTTTAAGAAATTTTGTTGATTTAAGGAAGGCAATTGTCCAAGATATACCGATATTCCAATTCAATATCAGCAATCTGGTCAAATGCGCTTTCAATGATGACCGGTACATCCATGATTTGGCAGTAGTTTAGGATTTCAAGCTGTCTGGTCTGAAAGAGCGGCTCATGATAGCCGGTATAGCCGCTCAAATGAATTTCCGCGACTTTGTGACCGAGTTGAGCCAGGAAGTCCTCGGCTAATTGCATTGACGGGTCGTTGGAAAAAACATGATTGAGATCCAGTACGAATTTCCAGCTCGGGTGAGCGCTGAAAAATTCTGTAAAATCTGAAGGGACCTTGAATACCGCTTTACGGTTGTCCATGTTTTCCACGGCCCAATTGAACGGGAAATCATTAAAGACTTCCCAGTCATCTACCAGATCCGGATGCACCAGTGCCAATTGTCCGTTGATGCTAAAATAAAAGTCCGCCAGTTTGTCCAGAAGTTCTCTGGTTTTGGCGTCATTAACATAACGGTTATGGCAGGGCAAATGAAGTGAACAGTATTGAAAATCCCGCATTAAAGGGATTAAAGTACCCAGCTTATCGCTATCTTCGGCCTTATTGCAGCAAATTTCAATGGCACTGTCACTTAAGTTATGGTAAATCCGAATTGCTTCAGCCGAATAAACTTCCATCAGCCGATAAAGGACTCCGTGGGAAAATCCCAACTGAATCGGTTTCTCTCTCATGTTTTTACCCCCGTAGTTAAAATAAGGAACTTTAAATTAAATTAGCACATCAATTTTAATAAGTCAATTATAAAAGGACGGTTGTGACGCCGTCCTTTTGTGAAAGTTAGTCCATTTTTTTAAGACGTTCTTTGAGCTCAAGGTGCTGCTGAAAAATTTCCACGGGAACAGTGGTGCCGAGTTTGTCCCGCAGAAATTTTTCTCTGGCTTCCATTTCTTTGAGCCAAAGATCCTTGTCAATGGCTAAAAGTTTTGTCAGAGCATCTGGCGCCAAGTCCAATCCGTTCAGGTCAAGATCAGCAGGATTGGGCATGTAGCCAATTGCGGTTTTTTGCGCCGTAACCGCGTTGCGGCAACGGTCAATAATCCATTCCAGTACCCGCAGGTTTTCACCATAGCCGGGCCAGAGGAAATTGCCGTCGTCATCCTTGCGGAACCAGTTGACATGGAAAATCTTGGGCGCCGGATTTAAGCGTTGGCCGACGCGCAGCCAATGAGAAAAGTAGTCAGCCATATTGTAACCGCAAAACGGCAGCATGGCCATGGGATCAAAACGCAAGTCGCCGATGCCGTGAGTTTGAGCCGCGGTAACTTCTGAGGCGGCTGTGGCGCCGACATAAACTCCGTGCTTCCAGTTGAAAGCCTCATATACTAAAGGCATGACTGAAGCACGGCGTCCGCCAAAGATAATGGCGGAAATCGGAACACCTTGCGGCTGATCAATCCTGTTGCTGACACTGGGACATTGAATCAGGGGAGCGGTGAAACGGGAATTGGGATGAGCACCCATGACTTTTTTCCCGTCAGCATCGGTTAAACCCGGATACCAGGGCAGTCCCTGCCAGTTAACACCATTGGCCGGAGTCTGTCCTTCGCCGTTTTCCCACCAGACTCCATAATCTGGTGTGAGTAAGGTGTTGGTGAAAATTGTGTTTTTGACAATCGTGGCCATGGCATTGGGATTACTTTGGCTGTTGGTGCCCGGAGCAACTCCAAACATGCCGGCTTCGGGATTGATGCCCCAAAGCTGGCCGTCGGTGTTGACGCGGAACCAGGCAATGTCATCGCCAATGGTAAAAACGCGGTAGCCCTTGGCTTTCAAGCCCTCAGGCGGTATCAGCATGGCCAGATTGGTTTTACCGCAGGCGCTGGGAAAAGCGGCCGCAATGTAAAATAAACGGCCGTCCGGCCCCTCAATGCCCATAATGAGCATATGTTCTGCCAGCCAGCCTTCCTGTCGGGCCTGATAGCTGGCGATGCGCAGGGCTAGACATTTTTTGCCCAAAAGGGCATTGCCGCCATAGCCTGAACCCACGCTCCAGATCTCATTGTCCTGAGGAAAGTGCAGAATCAGACGGCGTTCAGGATCCAAAGAAGCCAGGCCGTGAAGGCAACGCGTAAAATCACCCTTATAGCCCAGGGCATCGAGCACATTGGCGCCGACTCGGGTCATGATCATCATGTTCAGCACGACATACAGACTGTCAGTCAGCTGAACACCGATTTTGGAAAATTCTGAACCAACCGGTCCCATGGAAAATGGGATCACGTACATGATCCGGTTGCGCATGGAACGCTGGAAAATTTCCGTAGCCCGGTCGCGCGCTTCCTGCGGTTGCATCCAGTTGTTGGTCGGACCCGCTTGATCTTTGTCCGGGGTGCAGATAAAGGTCAGATGTTCGGTTCGGGCCACATCTGCGGAATCACTGCGGTGATAATAACAGCCAGGATGTTTGTCCTGGTTGAGCTTGATCAGATCGCCGTTACGCAGAGCGAGTTGAAGAAGTTCTTCCCGCTGTTCCTCTGAACCGTCAATTATGACGATTTGTTCAGGCTGACATAGGGCAGCCATTTGCCAGATCCAGCTTCTGAGGGTCTCGTTTTTGATCTCGTTGAGTTTCATAGCTTTTTTCCTCCTAAAAACATTAATTTAACTGACTTGGGGCTAATTAAAGTACCATAGGGAATTTACCCTATTTTATGGAATATGACAAGAGGAAATAAAAAAGAGACCCCGATTTTTCAGAGCCTCTTTATTGAGAACAGTAATTATTAATTTATGTCTTGCCATTTTTGCGGATCATTTAGCCATTCAATTTTTTTGATTTCAGGAAATTGGAGCAGATTAGTCTCTACGAGCGGCTGCCAGGCACAGAGGAAAATGGATACGCCGGCCCAGCCGTCAACCGGTTTGATGTAAACAGTTTGTCCGGAAATTTTTAGATAATTATTATCCGCTTCAACTATGTTGTTTAAGTTTGCCTGCTCGGAAGCCGCGTTCACAGCAAGGTAAGTTTTTTCCAGTAAAGTTAAGTTAGTCCCTTCGACAGTTTTGGTCATTTTATTTGTTAAGCTTTTTTGGTAACCGGCGCTGTCCATATCACCGCCGTTACAGTACTTGGTGTATTCGTCTTCAGATACTAGATAATTGATGACTTCTGTCTTGGGTGGTTCAGGCGTAACTATTGGTTGGGAATTTAAATTTTGATTTAGCGGAGCAATATTCTGATTGCTTACGGTTACTGGCTTGGCATTACAGCCAAAAGTTAAAGTCAGAACAATGGCTGCTAAAAAGAAAAGGGCGATTTTTTTCATAAATATGTGATTAAGTGTTTAAGCTTATTTTTGACTAACCCAAATATTTTTAATAAAGTTTTTTTGAAGATCAGCAATGGCTTCATCTTCAATAATAACGCCGATTAAATTTTTAAATGAAATTAGGGCTGTTATATTATCTACAACAAGCAGATCAGTTTCAAATTTGAAATTTTCCGGTAATTCCTTGCTTTGAATAAATTTACGATATTCTTTTTCTTTCAATTCCGGCCGGGGCTCTTTAGTTTTTTCAACTAAACTACGCAGCATGCCGCCTTTATTATATAAAAGCATTAATAAGGCATGATTTTCTTTGGCCGAATAAAGTTTAAAAAAATTATCCGGTGAAAATATGGAATATATAATTTTAGAAGTATCAAAAATTTTCCAGTATATTTCACGCAAACCTTCTTTGCCCTCATGGAAACTTATTCTGGGCTTATTATAGACTGAGGAATATATCTTTTCAAGTTCTGGAATAATCAGCCTGATTTTTTCTTTTTTATCCTCAATTTCTACTTTCTGCTTGTCCAGTGCAGTAATTATTTTGGCAGGGGACTCAGGATAATAATAAGTCCTTTTCTTAGTAACTGTTTTAAATATTAATCCTTGCTGCAGCAACTTTTCCAGGTATTCATAAAGCGAGGTTCTTTTTAGCTCAGCTTTCTGAGCAATCTCCGTTACATTGCATTTGCCCAGATTTAAAATGGCCAAATATACTTTGGCTTCTTTAGCGTTTAGACCAGTTTGTTTTAGTATTTCTTTAAGGTCATTCATGATTGTATTATATCATTAAATTTTTTAAGTGTCAATATTTTCCGTCACTTATATTTAATTTAATTATATAAATAGGCTAAAATAAGGTATTTTCAAATAAGTTAATTATATATGTGAGGGTTATGGTTGACATTTTTGCATAATATTGTTATAATGCTATGTCAGGATGAGAAAGGGATGTACCTTTTGCTCTAACCTGAAAATAGGTTCTTTACCTGAACTTAGTCAGTTCTTTTCAAAAGGAGGAATGGAAATGAATGAATATCCGGGACAGGTGATCTTCAGTTTTCTGGGAGTTCTTTTGGCAACGGCAGCGTTAATTATGATGATAGCCCTTTGGAGAAAAATGCCAAAAGAACAAAAGAATTCAGAGCAGATAAAACTAGCTCGGTTTTATCTCACGGTCCAGGACTACATCGGGTATTACCTGGTGAATCTTAGGGGACACCAAGTAATAGGAAAAATTTCCGTACTTTATGTCGATAAATATAAGGATGACCTGACTGCCTATTGCGTTGATGGAGATTCAGATGGCGAGAAAATATGGGATATGGAAAAAGCGGAAATATTCAAAATAGGAGTGAATATCCCGGATATTCTAATCGTAGTTAATGAGAAGGCTTTCCTCCTCACCAAACAGGACGAATGGGGGAGATTCGCCCAATGACCCTAGACCCAGTTAGCCAAAAGCTAGCTGGGTTTTTAAATTTTTAAAAATGTAGAAATGTATTTAAACAAAAACCCCTCCCGCGTCGCGGGAAGGGTTTCTTGTAGTAGATGCTCTTACACTTTTTTCACATTGATAGCGCGAGGACCTTTGTCAGAATCTTCCATATCAAAGGTAACTTCGTCGCCTTCTCTCAGGTCGCTGAAAGTCAAATCAACTAAAGCAGAGGAATGAAAAAAGACATCTTTTCCGGCTGTTTCTTCTGAACCGATAAAGCCAAAGCCCTTGTCGGTCAGTCTCTTTATTTTTCCGTTCATAGTTTTTTGGGTGAGTAAATTAAACTGCAAAACTTTGTCCTTGGCGGAAACTCGACTAACTTTTTCCGCTTGAAGGTGAATTGTCAGGGGCGAGTAGAGGGAATCGAACCCTCATCACAGGTACCACAAACCCGTGTTCTAACCATTGAACTATACCCGCCATGGGTAAAATCGGCGAGCCATTGTCAGCCAAAGGCTGATCCGCCTCTGGCGGAAACTATACCCGCCATAATTTTGCGTTAGCAAAATAAATTCAAATAACCAATAATCAAATTCGGAGTCAGAATTGGTTTATTGGTTAATTAGTAAATTGGTTAATTGGTGATGCTGAAAATAATAATTAACGAATAAACAAATAAACTAATGAACCAAATGAATTTAAAAAGCTTTAAGCCCTTTGCTCAAAGCATAGAGCTATTTTAGCAGAATTTTAACTGTTTGTCAATTATCCGCCTATTCACCACGCCTCTGGCGGCCATGAAAA
>JAPLYC010000045.1 GCA_026395755.1 Candidatus Parcubacteria bacterium
TGACTGACTTTAAAAACATCTGAAATTCGTCAGTATTAGTCAAAATATTTTCCAGCTGCTTATTTTGCGCGTTGCTAAGTTTGGCCTTAACTTTTTGCAATAATGCCCGTTCTGTTTCTTTTTGCTTTTTATATTGATAAAGCTGTTTGATTAAATTAGGCAAAGAATCAAGCCTAAAATTGCGCAAAAGTGACAGCCACTGGTATTGTTGCTTTTCTTTTTGCGTTTTATCAGTTTTTAATTTAATTGTATCCAAAAGCTGCTTCTTGTCTTCCTCCGGTAAAACGTTATCTAAGCCGTTTTGAAAATCATCAAAATTTAATCTGGAACCCATGATTTGCCGGATATAATCCTTGTTTATATAAATCCCTGCTTGCAGCTCTGCCAAGGGAACCATCTTAACTTCAGCCGAGTTATATAAGAACCTACCCAAGGCCTGGCCATATTTAAAAATATAATAATAGGACAAAATAAATATAAATTGCAAAGCAAATAATCTATGCAAGTCAGCAAAAACAATTTCCCTAAAAAATATAGCTCCGATAACAAAATATGCCAGTACCAGGCAGGTAACAAATATTACTTTTTTTTGCAGCAAAGTCCGCAGCGGCTGAAAAACCACAAAACCAAGTAAAAAGTAAACCCCAATAAATACCTGCCCCAAATAAGGTGATAAAACATCACTCAATCTGGTTCTTAAAATTTGAAATAGTATTAAAATAAGCAAAAAGCTCAGGGTTAAGCTTAAATACTCTCTAAACTTCGTTTTATCAATCTTATTTTTGTTTTTAAAATTTCTATAATATTCTCTAAGTAATTGCGGATTTTTCAGATAACTGATCCCCAGCCGAATCGGATAAAGTAAAAATCTTATCAGCAAATAAATAAAAATCGGCAAAATGATATTGATTAACAGGGTCAATGAAGGCCAATATGGCAGTTGCCAATTGGAATAGAAGTCCAAAGGAATTAGAAATGCATACAAAGTAAAAAGTTTGGCATCTCCGCCTGCCCAGAGCTTAAAATGCCACAAGGTGAAAGCAACAATAAAAGTCAACAAAGTATTTAACAATACAGACAAGAAATAACCAAATGGATAATAACTAATATTAATTACCTCAGAATTACCTAAAATTGTAATTACCAGCGAAATTATGTAATAAATTAAACCCAAAATCAAACCAAGCTTAATCCATTTATTGCGGATTTTGCCGGATTTAAAATCTTCGTAACAAATAATTATACCGATTATTAAGATAAGCACTATAAACAACCAATCTTCTAGCAATAATATATTATTCATAAAAATTAATTTTGTTATCTTCGCAATATTTATAAGCCATGAGTAAATAAGGTCTAACTCTGCTGATTTTAGGGACAACATTACTGGTTTTAAGTGCCATACCGTCACTAACCACAAAGGAATAATCAATACCGGCTATTTGGGGTAATTTTTTATGGATAAATTTAGTCAAATTTAATAAACCCTTATAATTTTTACTAGTGATCACAATATTTATGCTGGTTTCTATCCCGGCAGTTATTAAATTTTCCAAACCTTTTAAAGTCTTTTGCCAACAGCCAGGTACCTGAGTAAGTTCATCGGATATTTCAGCGCTATAAAATAACAAAAGGATATAATGTCGGTTCTCCCCCTGAGAAAGTCACATTACTGTCCTGGCGTCTTAACTCAACAAGCTTATTTTTAATATCAGCTAAACTAAAAGCCGGCAATATTTCCTGATAATTGCAAAACAAACATCTTTGATTACATTTATCAGTTAGCCTAATAATCGCCATAGTTTATTTTAGTTACCTTTTTTAATTTTTTGCAAAATTGGTTTAAATTCTTCCATGCCAAATTTATTTAAATATTGGCTCATAACACCGGCACAATTTTTTGTGTAAATACAAACTTGGCATTTATCTGGCTTTTTTCTTTGTTCAATCTCCTCGTTTTCATTTGTATGAAAATATTTCGGATAATTTGCCAAAAAACATAGCGGAAAACCGCAAATCCCCTGGAAACCCATAAAATGTAGATCTTTACCTTGATATTTGTCCAATAATTCTATCAGCCTGGGGACAACTTCTGAATATTTAATTAAACAATCATCTTTTCCCTTATCATTCATGCCGATAGCTGACAGATATAAACCCAAAGGACGGATAGAACCGAATTTTTGTTTGATAAATTTCAGATAATCCTCCAGAATATCAAAGTTATAATGGTTAATTACGCAGTTTAAGGCTATATAGTTCTGTCCCGTAGAAAAAACATTAAGCAAACCCTTAATAACCAGATCGTAATTATCTTTAGTCCCAGTAATCAAATCATAAATATTTTCTTGATGAGAATGAAAAGAAACAAAATATTTAACTCTCTTTTCTTTGCTAAAGGGTTTAACATTTTCTTCCCTGGACAAAAGAACTGCGTTTGTTTGGACTGTAATTTCAGATTTTTTATCTTTAAGTATATATCTTATTAATTTAATGTAATCAGGATGCAAAGTCGGTTCGCCTCCCGTTAAGATAAATTCTTTATTTTGAGCTGAATAACTGGTATTTATCTTGTCTATTATTTTTTTTAATTGCGCAAAACTAAAAAAGTTTGAACCGGTATTATCAATCGGGCAAAAAATGCAATTCTGGTTGCAGCTACGGCTTATCCTTAAAAAAATTTTAATATAATCGGGATTTTTCGCGCTGATTTCCAAAAACTCCGGCAATCTTTTAATTCTTTTGAATTCCTCCGCAGACAAATTAATTATTTTGTCAATCAAAACCGCGCATCTTCCTGATTGCCAGTCTTGCTTACTAATTTTCCCGATTAAATATTTAATGGCCAGAAAATATCTTGTTGTCATTTTATTTCGTTAATATGAATATCAAAATACTTATTCCTTAATAACCGGATTAAATTCATCCCAGCCGTATATTTCTGGGTATTCTTTCCAGGGGCCCTCACAGTCATTAAAAAATTTACATTTCTTACATTCTTCTCTTTTTACCTTGCCTCTGATAGTACGATATTCTTTATAATTTTTAAGCAGTCCGTCGCCGTCATAAATCTGTGTTTCCGGAATTTGTTTTTCAGCTATGTAGTACCCATATCCTTGCATTAAACAATACGGGATAGCTTCAGTCATGACTCGTTTATTTGCCCTTATCCCAATATCTAATCCCCTTTTAACAAATGGCATCACATCAGTCTTCCGAGGCACAATCCATTCTTTATTTTTTGCGGCAGAGCCAATAATATGAACGTACGCAAACTGAAATTGATCCACGTTCAGCTCAACCAGAAGATTAGCTATGCTTGGTAAATCTTGATAATTTTTTGTAGTAATAACTGTATTAGTCAGCACATGTGCTCCTAGTGATTTTAAATTTTTTATACCGCTGACTACCTGCTGCCAAGATCCGGGGCTACAGGTTAATTGGTCATGAATTTCGGTAGTGGAACCGTGTAAAGCTGGCGAAAATTCATTGGCTCCGGCATTTATGATTTTTTGGCAAAAATCCTTATAGGCAAACATTCGGCCATTACTTTGTATTTGGATGACTTTAAATCCTAAACTTTTAGCATACTCGACTGCCCTGATAAGCTCAGGATGAATTGTAGGTTCACCCCCTGTAAAAACAACCTCATCGCAGCTATCTTTCTTGGCACTGGCCAAAGCTTCTTTAATATCATCAAGGTCTCTGCCCTGATACTTAAAACGTTTATCGCCTTGGACGCAAAAAGCGCAACAATTATTGCAATTAAATATTATTTTTATATCGACTCGAGACATATAGATTCTATTTTATATTGTGCTTATAATTTAAACTCCATGGCTTAATTAGTCTTACCAAATTATTATTTGAATCTATTTCGATCTTATCGCCATTTTCAAATGTAAAAAGCGCATCCTCAACGCCGACCAGACAAGGGATCCTGAATTCACGGCAGATAACTGAGGCATGAGACAAAGCGCCCCCCATCTCAGTGATAATACCCTTGGCTTTTAACATCGCCGGCAACAATGCCGTGTTTGTTGATTGCATAATAATTATTTCATAACTTTTTATATCAATTGGCAAGCCAATCTCATAATTAAATAGTAACCTTGCCTGACCGTTGGCATTCAGCTCATTTACCGCCGAACCGGCCAAAACTTTTTTACATTTTTTATTTCTTTCTTGCTGTAGTTTATCCAATTCATTTAATATTTCTTTATTTTTCATATATAGTGCGTACAAGACTAACCTATCTCTTAATTTCAACAGGGTTTGATATTTATTATAGGCCTTACTTTCTCTAGCGTCTTCAAGATCATGTTTTAATTTTTTTGCGTGATAGAAGGGGGAAGTTTGCAGAAAGGAAGTATTTCCGTCCAAATTTACTTTTTCGCTCAGACTCAAAAATTCATAAAATTCCTTTTTGGATACGGCTTTCATTTCAATTTCTAAATATTTTTTCAAATACTCAACATACTCCTGCAAATATGCGGATCCTTTGGGTGGTAACACTTGCTGCCCCGTCTTCACTGGCCAAGGGATTCGGTAGTCTTTTATGATTATATGGGTTTCCGTAGAAGTATGCATTTCCTCCAAATATTTTTTGTCAACAAATTTATCAATTATAATCCAATCGGCTGGCATAATACCCCATCCGGAAAACATAGCTAACATTTTAAGTATTTTATTTTTTAGTTCTGTTTCCGTTAAATACATTGCTAGATTAATTAGATTTAAATTTTTCTCCAAGCCTTTTTATATAATAAAAATACCAACGTTCAAAATCTTTATTAATATTTTCATGACAAAAATCTAGAAATTGTTTAGCAATATCGTATGTTTCTCGGCACTTAAAATTGCAAAAATAATGCATGAACAAAGGCCAAATATTATTAACCAACGGGCATTCATGGTTTTTGATTCGTTTATTATCCATCCAGCGCCGATCGATTGAGACCTCGTCGAATTTACCGTTCTTAAGAACATTTTTGTAATGGTTTTTTACGCAACATGCGGGATAGCCAAGATATAACCCCATTCCCAAACAAGCCTTGGGGTTTGTGGTATATGAATTCTCAAATTGAATGAACCTTTTTATCTCTACTGTAGATGCCGCGGCGATAACTATATTATTTCTTTTCTTGAGCTTATGTCCATATACGCATTGTTTATTTTTATAATAGATAACTTCCGCACCGTTTATTTGTTTTGGAGGATGTTTTCGTGCATTATCTTTATATCTGACAACAACGACCTTCAATCCTAACTTATTATATTTATTAACTAAATACTTAGCCTGGGTCAAAGTTAATAACTCCTGTTTGATAACCTTTCTTTTAGTTTGGGTTAACAAAATATAATCAAGATTAAGATTTTTAAAAACTTTCTTAATTTTTTTAAAATCATACCCATTAATATTACCGTTGCAGATATCAAAATAATCGCAAGTCAGTTTCATTATCGGACAATATCTTGTATTTTTTATGGTCATAATAATTTGGAAGTTTTAAAAAAATCAGCCCAGCCGAAAACCTTTATATATCCTTTCCAGACACCTTCGCAACTATTATTATAATTACAAGCTTTACATTTTAAATGCTTTGTCTTCAAGGAATTTTTCCTCAGCTTTTGCCAATTAAATCTTTGCCGAATACCTTGCGGATTATTATAACCAATCACATCGGTATTAAAATCATGATATTCCCCAATGTATTTTAAGCTATTTTTGTGCATTAAACAAGGCGGTATGCCGTCAAAGGCCACATTATATCCCTGGCTATTAGCTGAGGCTATAATCTTATCAATTTGCGGTATAAAATCCTGGTATTTTAGATACAAATCCTTATATTTTTTTGCTCTGCCGCGTATCCACATAAAATTCAGCCGGAAATCCCTGACGCTCATCTCATGATAATATGACAAGGTTTTTAATAAATCCAAATAATTTATTTTATTTATTACCAAATTAATGGAAACGGGATGCCTGATCAGCCCCTTATTGTAGAAAAATATCAAATTTTTTATCCCCTGTATTTTTTCCCCAAATCCGCCTTTGACTTGAGTCAGCTCATCCTCGATATTTGACTTATGGCTATGGATGGAAACAGAAAAACGGTTTGCGCCGGATTCAATTAATTTAGCCAGAAATTTTTTATCCTCAAACTTTCTACCGTTGCTGATGATATGGACAATTTTAAATTTTAGTAATTTACATAAATGCAAAATTTTATAAATCTCCGGATGCAAGGTAAATTCCCCGCCTAAAAATCCAATGGATTCAAAACCCTGCTTTTTTGCCAAAATTATATCGAACTTAATTTTTTCAAAATCAACCATCCGGCGGGTATCGTGTTCCACCATGCAGAATTTGCAGCGATTATTGCAAACATCGCCAATATTGATATCAATATTTTTCATAATATTTCCCCGAATAAGCCTAAATACTCGGTATCTATCCCCGGGCAAATCATGTCCAAATTACATCCGCAGCATTTTTTAATTTTTCGCTTTAATCTGCCCGGCTTTTCTTTTTTCATATTATAATCATAAATATCCCTGTCCATAGTAAACAATTCATCGGCCAAATAATAATCATCACCCAATAAGCAAAAAGGAACTTCAGCGAATCTAACTATCATTTTATTTTTATGTCCATACTCAATCACTTTTTTAATTACCGGCTTAATACTGCCAAAACTCACTGCATATGGTTTATTATGATCTAAAATTTCCATGCTGGTAAAATTCACCTCCTTGATATTATTTTTATTGATAAACTTTATGATATTCAGTAAATCCTTATAATTATAAAGATTAATGACGCAATTAGCCTTTAATAAACGACCCTTAAAATATATCCCTACATTCTTTAAAGCCTTTACCAGATTAGCATACAACTGTTTATTTTGGGACAACTTGGCAAATAACTTTTGATTGTGGCCGTAAATTGATATCACCAATTCATCAATTAAAGGCAGGGCTTTTTGAGCAATATTTTTATCTGCCAGATAAAAACCGTTTGTAGCCAGCGCCGTGGTAAAATTCAGTTTTTTTGCCGTCTGCAATATATCAACGAAATTATCTTCAATAAAAGGCTCTCCGCCTAAAAAATTAATATATTTGTAGCCTTTTTGTGCATAGAAGCTTAAAGTATTGAAAACATCCCGGCTATCCTTAAAAGCAGACAAATCCTTATGCTTCTGCCGGTTATCTTTCTGAATGCAAAATACACAGTCATTATTGCACTTATATGTAATAAATAATTCCAATTTGTTTTCTGGCATCTTAATTAATTTAGGATTTTAAAATCTTGCTGATAATTATTTGCGGGTCAATTGTTTGCGGCTTTAATTCCGAAGCATCATAATATTTATCCGCGGCATACAAGCCGGCACAGATATCTTTTAAACTGCAACTATTGCAAATTGGCACTTGGGGATATTTAAATTGATCGGAATTTTGCAGCATTTGTTTTCTTTTATCCAAAAAAATTATGATTCTGCCTTCATCCTTCACCCTCTTTCTGGTTTCCGTTGAATATTCAGCAAAATCCAACATATAGCACAGAGGCACTCTTTCAACCCGAAAGGTTCTGCCTGCTAATTTTAATATTTTCAACGCCTTATTTAAACTCGCCTTGAAATCACTTAATTTAGGAATTACCTGGATATTTTCCGAAGCCCGATTCATAAACGGATCCAAGTTATTAAAAACAAAATGTTTTATATAGGGGAAATTTCTTAAAATGAAAATAATATATCTGTCTAGATATTGAGCATTGTATTTACTAATAACACAATTTATATTTACTTCAATATTATAATCGGCTAAATTCTTTAAAGCTTTAATTATATTAAGGTAAGATTTCGGATTTTGCGATAAATAATTTTGTATTTTGGGCTTATACGAATAAAATGATAAATGTAAGTGTTTCAGCCCTGTTTTTACCAAATCGCTCAGATACTTTTTGTCGGATAATTTCTGACCATTGGTAATAATCCGGCAAGCTAAACCTTTTGACAAAGTGTATTTAATCAATGAAAATAATTGCGGATGTAAAGTCGGTTCACCTCCGGTAATAATAATCTCTCTTGTACCCCGCTCAATCAAATCATCAAGCTGTTTTTTAAATATTGCGACCGTCATTTCCTTAAAATTCTCCGGGTTGGAACAAAAAAGACAATTCTGATTGCATTTTCTGATAATCTGAATGTAATTTATTTTGGCCATAATCAAAATTACCTTATTGGCTTTAATATCTTAAATCCCTTGTTCCTTATTATATCGATATGAACACCAGCACAGTCATCAAAATGACTACATTGACGGCAATTTATACTTTTCAACTTATATAATTTTTCCTGATAAAAATTCATAATTTCCTCGATATTCCTACTTGGATATAAGTCATTCAATGATGAATTTCTTATTTTTTTATTGGCTATAGCTAGACAAACCGGAAGATCGTAAACAAATTGGTCATCTGGGCCTAATTGCTTAATCTTTTTTGATTTATCAGGAACCAAAACATATTCGTGCAGTTTTTGGCATAAATCATAAAAATTGCACAGTTTACAGCGTTGTTCTTCCTGCTTACACGCAAAAGGCTTTTTATTATTTATCAAATCGTTGATCTGGCCAAGCCGCCCCCTGGCTTCGTCTATTATCTTCTTAGGATCCTGGATAAGGTCCTCATAACCCTCTAAATATTCAGCCGGGAATCTGTTTAACCAGATAAAATAATCTTTATTTTCCCGATAAAAGTCCAGTACTGCTTTAATATATTTAAAATCCTCATTCAAATCGAAAAATATTTCGTCTTTATTGTCATAAGCGCTGCCAAATGGCACGGGATATAGTAAATCATATTCATACACACCGTATTTTTCACTGTAATACTTAATGGTATCGAGTAATCCTGTGACATTTTGTTTATTTATTACGATGTCAATGTTAATAATCGATGGAACTTTCAATAATCTAGAAATTTTAATAATATTGGCCAGACCTTGCTGCGCTTGTTGTCCGGCACCCTTTTTGCCGTATAATTTATCTTGAATATCAAAACGATGCGAATGCAACGATAAAGTAAACTCATCAACCCCCAATTTAATACAATTTGTGGTAAATTTAGTATCAGCAAACATTCTTCCGTTGCTGATTATCTGGACTTTTTCGAAATTATACTTTCCAATTAATTTTAAAATGGCAAACAAGTCAGGATGTACTGTCGGATCGCCGCCGCTTATCACTATTTTATTATAATTGCCCTTCTGTGCCAAAGCCAAATTCCGGTCTATTTCATCAAGCCCAAGATGATAGTTCTTACGATTTTCCTTATCAAGACAAAACAAGCAATTGTTGTTGCATTGCTTGGTTATACTAAGCCAGTATATTTTGTATTTATCAATCGCGGCTTTTTTTACGAACAAACGTTCATCTTTCATATATTAATACTATTTAATATCGGCAGCAGTTAACTTTTTAAATTCAGAATCCCCAAATATTTTCAAGTAAGCTTTGATAACACCATTACATTGCTTCCTGGCCAGATAGCCGCATTTATTGCACAAATTAATTTTCTGTTTGCACATTATCGGCGAATATTGCTCCTTAGTTACACAGCCGTGTTTGCCGATATTGAACTCATTATTAGTCGCGCATTTGGCCAGGCGCCTGGTTTTCAATACCGGAAATTTCCTTAAAAGGCAGGGCGGGATATCAAAAGCCTGAAACTTCATCTGATCATGGTTTTTAAGTATTTCCTCAAGGATCGGAATCGACTCTGAAAAGCGCACATTGTAATTTTTATTAAGTGAATCAATATAAATAAAAATTACTCTTTTTATGCCTAATCGGTCAAGTTTTGCTATTGTTTTTCCTAAATCCTTAATATTCAGCTTGCTTACAACTATATTTACAAAAAAAAGAAAATTCAGCTTCAATAGCAGCGCCAAAGCAGAATAAACCTTGGGTAAATTTTTAGATTTGGTAATTCTATTATATACAGACTCAGTTGCTGAAGGTAAGGAAATGAATATTTTTAAATATTTATTATAGGGCAGCAGTTTAGCTAAATATGAGGCGTTTAGCAGTACTCCATTTGTATGAAAGCTGATATAATCTATCCCGTTATTTACCGCGTAATCAATAATTTTAAATATATCACGGTTTAAAGTGGGTTCAAATCCGGTCAGGCACATCTCATTGGTATATTTGCTGAAAATTCTAATGTATTTCATGATCAGCTTAGTATCAGTCAAAATTATGGATTGAAAAAGCTTATCCTTATCAGGCTCATGGTTAAGGCAGTACAGACATTTATTCTGACATTTATCACTGCAAACAAACACTATATTTTTCTTAATTATCATATATATTTTTTGACTAAATTTATAATTTGCTTTTCCATGAAGGCGGCATTGGCAAATAATTCTGCGGAAAATTTTCCGCTACTCAAATCAAAGCCGTAACATATCTTATGGCAAGAGCGGTCTTCATCACACTGGCCGCAAACAAACTTGTTAACCGCCACATTAATAATACCTTTTTCGCACATTTTAAAATCCAAAAGCTTTTTTATCAATACCTTATTTACTTTGCCGCTTAAAATATTGGCAATAATATATTTTTTCTTTAATGCCGGCGGTAACCCCACGAAAAATTCACAGGGGTAAATATCGCCATCTGGGTCGATTGATAACTCATCCATAATAATAGAACAACTTTTATTCTTTTTCTCCATAACACGGCGCACATCATCGATTAATTTAAAACTAATTTTCGCTCCCTTGGCCTTCAAATATTTAATTAATTTTAAAACTTTTGATAGGTTATTCAAATATTGATCAACTTTATTTTTTTCCCAATAAAAGCCCATGGCCGGCTGAACATTTATATTCCTAAAACCCAAGCTGACCAATTGCTTATAACAATAAAAAAAACTATCTGCATATTCCGGCATAATAGTCATCTTTATATTTATAAAGTCTTTATATTTTAAGAGTAATGGTAATTTCTTATTTAAAGCTTCAGTTTTCCTGAACTTATAATCCTTAGCAAAGGAATCGATACTGACGCAAAAAAAAGGAAAATTTTCAACCAAAAATCTTAATTTTTCTTCAGTCAGCAAGCTACCGTTAGTAGTCAAACCTAAATATATTTTTTTCTTATATTTTTTTCTAAGCTGCTTAACCTTTTTTGCTATTTTTACCAGCAAATCATACCTCAAAAGGGGTTCGCCGCCAAAAAAATGAATAGACCTATCCTTACAGTGATTATATTTAAAAAACAATTCCAGTATTTTATCCAACGTTTTAACATCAAATTCCTTTTGCGCCTTTTTTGAAACATTACAATACTGACATTTAAAATTACATCTAAAAGTCAGAGGGATTACTAATCTCTGAATATTTTCCAGTAATTCCTTCATTTTCCATCATTATGGCATTAAAAAAAATTAGTATTTTTTTTCGGCAATTATTTTCTTCAGCTCTGCCAAGGAATAATTTTTTTCCGATTGGGCAAAATCCATGCAACGGAAATAAAACAATCGTTCCATCAGATCTTTTTCCGGATTAAATATTTTGCAATATTCAACCGTTAATTTATCTTCCACTGTCATATAATATATAGCAGTTTCTTTGTGGAATAAATCACAGATATAATCCTCATAGACACCATATGCTTCGGCAATTAACTCCTTGTTAAATACTTCATTTGTATGCTGACAATCTTCAAAATCCGGATTAACAAAACTTATATATTGACAAGCTGCAATTTTCAATAAATCACCATAAGCGTTATCTTCCATCATAAATTTTTTATCCAAACATGATTTGCCGAAGCTCATAGTGCAGGTTGGATATTCCGGCCCGGGGCACAGGTCAACATTATTTTCCCTGATAGCCTTGGCCGTTTTCCTGGCGTTTTCAGTAGTAATTGCATTTAAATTTTCCTCATTGCCGTTTTTTAAATACTGAAAAGCATTATATTGATTCTTGCAAGATTCAGATATGGCTAAATTTGGAAAAGGCTTATTGGGATCTTGGACGGGATTATCTTCAAAGGGTAACAAGTTTTTATTATTATCGCAAACGGCTGCATCATTTAATCCAATATTCTTATACAATTCAGTCTGATATTCCCAGGAGACCCTCGGCTCATAAAAATCCAAAATGTTATTCAAATCCCATTCGGGAATTTCAAAAGTAATCGGCTGTTTTTCTGGTGGTAAAGTAAGATTACCATTTATATTTACATTGGGCTGGGGCTGTAATCTGCTGGAAATAAAAAAATTATAAGCCAAAATAGCTACAATGGCTAACAATACTAATAATATCACTATAACTATAATAAAAATAATTTTATTTTTCATAAAAAATAGTTATTGCATTATGATGCTGAACAGCAGCTATTTCCATGATGACCGTGAGAGCCATGAGACCCATGACTGCCATGTGAGCCATGTGAGCCATGACTACCATGGGAACAATGTGATCCCTGAGTGCCTTCATTGTGAATAAAATTATTATGGCCAAAATGGCGAGAACCGCTACGGACTAAATCATAGGCATGACCGCCTTTACCACCGCTATCAGTCGCTCCTGCGGGATTCTCACCATGCAGGCAGGGAGGAGCTGCCGCATTAGCTTCTTCCGCCAAAATACCCAAAGCAGTCACGCCTATTCCCAGCATAATAATATCCTTCTTGGTTATTTTACCTTCCTCGTCATTAAGAAATTCCTGAAATTTCTTCTTTAATTGTGGCTTATTTTACCTTCCTCGTCATTAAGAAATTCCTGAAATTTCTTCTTTAATTGTGGCAATCTGTTTTTCATACTATTAATTATAATGAATTTTAATTATTTGGCAACCTTTACCGGCGGCTTGGCTCGTTTGGCCCAATCCAAGAAAATATCCCTGTTTTTTTTGTTGTGCAATTTAGTAAATAAATAATCGATAATCTGCTCATCAATTTGCCATTTGTAATTATTGGCCATTTGCGGAAATATGTTGCCGTGTAAAGAATAATTATAAACGGGACAAGTGCCCCAATACGGCTGGTAAACATTATCGCCGTGTCCGGCCAAGCCGTTTGTGCAGGAAGCCAGACAAATTGATTTGCACAAATTATTATTAATTAGCTGTTCAAAGGTATTGCTATTGACATTGCCTAATTTAAACATCTCGTCGCCCATGCGAGAAATCATCCTGCCGTCATCACAAGTATAAATATCGCCGTTATAATTATAAGCCAATTGCCCGATAGCCGCCCCACAGGGTGAACGCATGTCCAAATTATGAGGTTCTTCCTGCAATAAAATTTTTCTCAGATAAGTTACGGCGGCAGTCTCCAGAAAAAGCTTACCCTGATAATTTTTTCCCAAAATATAATCCAGTGTCTTTTTATAAAAATCTATGTATTCTTCCGGCGTATACCAGATTTTTTCCTTGGCATTTACGGCAAAACCGTAAGGATTTAGATAGCGCAGATAAATCGATCTCAGCCCCAAATCAATGTAAGTATCAATCACTTTCTTGTAATTGGCTAGGGTTTTACGGGTAACAGTAATTAAAGCTCCGACATTATAGTAATTCTTCTTTTTGCCTTTATACTTTTGCGCATAAATTTCCTTGATTTTTTTAATCCATTTTACTGTTTCCGCGAAACTATTGCCGTCTGCATAGATGCGATTAAAATTATGAGTTTCCTCATCGCCGTCCAATGAAGTGCAAAAATGTACCCCCTTTTCCATAAGAAAATTAATTTTTTCGTCATCCAATAAACTAAAATTTGAAACCAATCTGAACTGCAAATTCTTTTTTTCCAGCCTATTTTTTTCACCGGCATACTGAATAATAAATTTAACCACCGGCCAGTTCAATAGCGGCTCCCCGCCCTGAAACTCAATAGCAATAGCATCATTGGTAGTTTTAAAGATCATGTCCACAATCTTTTTTGCCGTAGCCAAATCCATGTCTAAATTTTTATCTTTGCTATCTCCGGCACTGGCATGGCAATAAATACATTTATGATTGCAACGCAAGGTAACCACGATAATATGCAAAGACGGCCCGAATTTCAAAAAACTGTTTCTTTCTCTATATTTTTCAACCAATGTAGGCACATAAGCCTCATCTTTAATAAATAGATTAGCCTTTAACTCTTTATAAATTTTATTTTTGGAGCTCAGCTTACCGGTAATAAATGCTTTAAAATCATTCTCCTTAAGAAAAACATACTGCCCCACCTCATTGGTCAATAGATAATTATCAGCATCAAATTTCTTAAAGCGAAAATATCCGACTGACTTGGCGTCTAGTTTGTTTATTGTTTGTAGATCCAGCATGCTGTTTTAGCGATTAATTGAATTTAATGTTTTAATAAAATTTCAAATCTCAAATTACAAGCCTCAAATAAATGACAAATCACAATATCTAAAATCTCAAACTATTTTGCTTTGCTCACAATAGTAGCGAATATTTTAATTAATTCCCTGGTTTCCATGATTAAAAACTCGATTTTTTCTTGAAATTCAGGATTGGCCTCTTGCAACAGTTCCAGCCAATATTTAGTTTCCCTGGCTTCCCGCAGACAAATCCTGATCTTAAACCTAAAATCCTTCTTAGTCTCGGTTTCGTTCGCTTCACGATAATTCGCTCCAGATGATGTGCCTGCACGAATAAGCTGATCAATTAAGCGAAAATTTATTGTATTTTGTGGCAAATCCTTGCATAAATGAATAATATCTTTGCCAAACTTTAAGGTGCGATCTTCTAAATCATAAATTTTCTCCATATTTTTATTTTTGTTTCTGATTTGTTATTTGTTTATTGTTTTTTATTTGGAACTTGATTTTTGATATTTGGTGCTTATACGTTTAGCTCATTAACCCCAAAACATAATTAGCAAACTCATTTTTAATTACTGCCTGAACATCCTGATCGATTTTATCAATACTCACTTCCAGATAATTACCGACCATTTTTACTTTAAAATTAGCCAAATTTTTATACTCTTTAATGGCTTCTTCAATGACTTTTAAATTGTAAATATTCTTATTAAACTTAATAATTTCCATATAATATTTATTTTCCCTTCTTCCCTTTTCCCCTTTTAGCTCCTCTAGCTCTTTTACCCTTATCAGATTCCTTTTGATCTTCCCAGGGCTTACTTATCCCCAAAGGATCCTCCTGCCAATCTTCCTCCTCAACTTCTTTTAATAACTCATCAACTTCATTGGGTACGGCATTATAAAGCGCCTGAGATACAATATATTCCCTAATTTTTGCATTAGTCAGACTCACTTTTTCCCTTAATAGCTGATTTAAAAGCTCATTATAAAATTCTCCTGCAATTTTCTCTAAACCTCCTGCGTCTTCTTTAGACTTCATAATTACTTTAATTTCCTTTTTCGGATCCCCATCCAAAAAAACATAAACTTTATCCAGAAAGAAATAAGCGGCCTGATATATAGCTGCCACTGAATATATTTTGGTATTTATGGTAAATTTTATTTCACCTTCTTTTTCTTTAATTTCCTGCCTAATACCTGGTTTATTTTTCATTTATTTCTAAAATCAATTATAAGACAAATTCTAACAACGAATAATTACTTACACGAACCATCTATACATTTCTTGCCGGAAGCGGCGCATTCGCTATCAAGAGAGCAGGGCGCTAAATCATTATAGCGGCAACAGACCATTTCTTGCTTGCCATTTTTGCTGGCATTAAAATCAAAGACATAATAACCCGGCTGGCAACAAGCTCGTCTGGCGCAAGTATTGCTCGCGGAAGTATCCTTACAGACATCCGAAGCGCCTCCTACTCCCGGTACTACACCGCCGCAAGTATCAGCAGGATCATCTTCAGCTCCAGCAGACTTAGGCGCGGTAGTAGCTGTAAAATTAGCAAAATTTAATTTTCCGGTGGTTTCATCCAACTTTTTTACATAACAAAAATTCTTTTTTATTGTACTACCACCAGAAGAAACAGAATAAGTAATGGCCTGCGCAGTGGTAACTAAGCTTGATTGCAGATCTTCATTATTACAATATAGATTACAAGTTTCAGCACTATCCCAAGTTATGGTTGGCTCCTCCTCAACTATAGTTCGATTATTTCCGGGGCATTTCTTAACCAAGACCTTGCCTGGTAAAGCTAAGGTGGTAAAACTGCAATTTGCAGCCAATTCATTAATATTGCTATCAGACAAGGCAGTATTATAAACTCTAAATTCATCAAAAGTCCCCCAGGAAGACTTCCCATCTTCATAATTACCAATATGAATAACATTATTTCCCGACTTATACGCCGCTACGCAGGTTTTTCCGCCTATTGCCGAAGTTCCGTCAATATAAAATTCTGTTTTTCCGTTTCTACCGATGGCTACCAGATGATGCCAAGTATTTGGCGGAAAAAGAGTTGTATTACTCAGATTAAGTCCATCCATTGCGGGGGTACTTGGAATAGTGTCACAGGGAAACCAGGTTTTGTCAAAATTATGTCCGGGATTTTCAATCGTACCCAGGAAAAACCCGAACGGATTATTATACCTTCTAGTGGCGATAACCATATCAGCGGAACCTCTAACTAAAATATTATAACCATTGGTTGGAGGATTGAGCGGAGTTTTAAACCAAGTTTCAATGGTCCATTCATATAAAGGTATAGACCGGGTCAGACTTATCACTTGAGTACCGGAAGTCTTAATACCATTGTTAATCCGGCCGCTGACATGCATAGGTGAAGTTGTAGTATTATCTTTTAAAATGCCGCTTGGACCGAAAAGCGAACTCTCAGAAATAGTATTACCGGCTACTTCATCAAAATTATAGCTCACCGCCAAATCAACGCTATTTGTAGCAGTCCCCAAAATATCGTCAAAGATAGCAGAATTGCTGGGGTCATCGGTTACCAGTCCGCCATAAGTAATATAGATATCCAGTCCGCCATAAGTAATATAGATATCCTTCGTTCCGTTCGCTGGTATAGAAAAATCTATTGTCTCCCCAGCAGGATTAAGAATTGTTGCTGGTATTTTTACCCAGACCTTGGGCATGACATCAATAAAAAAATCAAGTTCTTGGGTTGGGGTTAACGCAGCATCGGCATAGAAATGCAAATCCCAGCCGTCAGCACACGTCTTATCACCGGCTAATAAATCAGCGGGAAAATTATTAATAGCCACCTGATAATCGGTTAAAGCCTGGCCGGTATTATTTTTAATGGTAATTTTTCTTTGATAGCGCGGCCGGATATTGGAAATCAATTTTAAAACGGTTCCACTGCTGATATTAATATACTGGCTACCACCCTGAAAAAGCTTTATTTCATTAGCTGAAACAATAGGCGCATAAATTGATTGAATCGGCGGAATGGCCTGAGTTAAAGTCAAACTGCCGTAATTTCGTTCCTGATTCAATAATAAATCGGATTTTATAGTAATATTATTAGCCTCCAAAGATAAATTGGCATAGCCCGGCTTGGGATAAATTCCAAAATCATTGCCGCTATTGATGGCGACTGACTTGGTCTTAAAAACATAAGCGTTACCTATTTTCTGAATCTGGCGAGTACCGGTACAAGAATCATCATTCGGATTGAGAATCGTGCAGAACCTAGCTTCAGGATTGAGAAAAATCAAATTATTGGTCACAGCTAAAAATTTGGAAGTAGGATTGGAAGTACTAATAGGCCCCTCGGTAACTAAGCTGCTATTCAAAGCATTGCCGACCATGATATAATCCCCTCCGCTTTTTAAAACCGAGTCAATCATAAAATAGTTATTCAAAGACTCATAATTAAAGCCTGCCCAGGCAATACTGCTTAAGGCAAAAAAAGCCGCAATAATCAGACAAATTTTAGATGCCAAATTCATAATTGATAATTAAAAACTAACATTCAGATGACAACACAATTTCGCGCCATTATTAATGGAAACAATGTCATTACCGGTTGTATTGGTATAAGTAGCACCAGCGGCCGCTACACTAAATATCCATCTGTCGTTTTTCTCACTGCCTTTAGCTGTTTTACAGCTATTTGCCAAGCCAGCCTTCCAGCATAACCATTGATTATTTATATTCTTATCCGAACCCAAATTAATATCTTTAAATATCAGTTTTTGGGCACTGATAAGTAACTCGTTTTTAGATAAGGGATATAAAGTTTTTAAATAAACATTGCCGGACTTAAGCTCTTTTTCTCCTTTTTCTCCGCAAGTGCCGCTGCCATCATTGGAAAAACAGCCAGTTACCGTGGTGTTATCTTCTGCTATCCTATCTGTTATCCTAATAGGATACTTGGTCTGCACATTCTTCCCCTCTGCCGGTATAAAATTAATGGTACCATTTGGCGCTGACAATTTATTAGCCGTGAGCTGATAACGGTCGCTTTTTACTTCCAGACTGTTAGGTGTCCAAATCAGCATTTTTGAATTGCAATCTTTATTTAAAGGCGTATTAGCGCTCCGAATATCTTCACAAAAATATAATTTGTTATTTTCATCCAATAACAAATAATTGCCGATCAGCACATCTCCGAGTTTGCCGGTCGCTGGACTCACTGTATTTTCCACTGCCAGATAGCCGTTAATATGTAAATTATCCAGAATATATAAATTATTATTTTTTCCCAAAAAGTAGCCGTTACCTGCGGCAAAAACAAATCTGGTTACCATTAAGATAACCCCGAGACTGCATAAAAAAATAATTATTTTATAAATTTTTGGCATAATTTATTACGGAGCTGAATTTACATTAACTCCTAGACCATTGACGTTAAGATTTATTAATCTTTTGGGATAAAACATGATAAAATGCCCAATATTAGGGGCTTCATCATTTTCAGATATCTCATCAAATCTGATTTCCGGTAAAGTCAATCCGATGCGACCGGAAACAAGGTCAGTAGCCCCGGTATCCCTAAGCTCATTAGTAGACAAATAATTAACAAAAACGCTTTTAGAATCAGTGGGCAATGGATCCTGATCAGTCACTATCAGATTTTTACTATTATCAATTATTAATTTGCCGGCTATATTGATACTGCCGTCTAAAAGCCCGTTTAAAGTAATATTGCTGTTTTGCGAAACAAAATCCAAATTAGAGTCTGAGCTGATCTCGTCCATGGTCAAAAAAGCCACGCCTATATTGCCGATGGCGGCCTGGCAATTGACACTTTTGGGATAATCAGCGCATTCAAAGCCGATCAAGCCTCTGACAAAAAGATCTTTGCCGATTATTTTTAAAATCCCGCCGCCGACCGGTTCTGCGTCAGCAGCTCCGTCAGGCGACATCTTCAAACCCTGACCAACCATTCTGACATTGTCCCATAAATACATTTTGGGGTTGGTGGCGTCATCTTCATAGGTCACAAACCCGGCGGCTTGCACAACTAAAATTCCGGCTGTCATGATCGCAGCCGCTATCAAACAAATAATTGTAATTTTACTCAACTTCATAAAATCTTATATTGTCATTCAAGGCTAAGCCTTGAATATATTCCCAAAATTTTATACCTGATAGAATGTTGCTAAAGGCTTAGCCTTTAATCCCTATCAACCCTCTCCCATAACTATTTTACCGCCATACAACCTTATGCTTCCATACCCATCTTACTCTTTTTACTTTTCCTTATTAGTACCATCATGACAATCGGAGTCACCAGCCAAAAAAACTTTGCCGGATCGGAAATAAATAAATTGCGCATATTTTCCGAAACATTGGCCAGAACTTCTTTGGGCAAATAGGTCATTAAAATGCTGAGCATCAACCCGACATGGAAAAAGCTAAAAACGATCGATTGCCACCAGCGTCCCGGGCTGTCTGAAGCGGCAATGGTATTTAATAAAGCACTGCGCGACAGCAAGAAAAATAAAACAATAAATATGCCCAAAAAAATGGTAACTTTAAAAATCGAAGCATTATTAAAACTGATTTCCGCGGTAAAATTATTCAGATAAGGCGCGGTGTTAACAATAGCCAAGGCCACATAAATACTGACTAAAATAACAATAATGCGATCGCGACCCAAAGATAAGCCGTATAAAAAAGCAGCCACGACAAAAAATAAGATTATAAACAAATCCCAACTCGGCACGGCCCAGTTAATATTAGGTAAAAAATTCATGGGTGTGGATAGATTTTTTAACTTTACTATATTATACCATAAAAATCCCTGTCAAACAAAATCCCCAGCCTTTGCTAAAAACCCAGCAAAAAACACCCCTTAAGATGAGGTGCTTTTTTGCTATTTGAACTATTAATTTTCACTTTAAATACCCAGTAACTTCAGCAGAATTAACGTTTTGCCCACTGCGGCGCTTTTCTGGCGCGTTTCAAGCCCGGTTTCTTTCTTTCCTTTATTCTGGCATCGCGCTTTAAAAAGCCGGCTACTTTTAAAGTTTTGCGCAGCTCTTTATCCTGATCCTGAAGTGCCCTGGCAATACCCAGCCTGATGGCTTCAGCTTGTCCGGTTTTGCCGCCGCCCCTGACAATTATAGTAATATCAAATTTGCCCAGCAAACTGGTGATTTTCAATGGGGCATTGACAATATCTTGATTTAAAATAGTGGGAAAATATTCAGTTAATTTTTTATCATTAATTGTGATCTGGCCGCTGCCTTTAGGATAAAGCCTAACCGTGGCAATGGCTGTTTTGCGCCTGCCGACTGCTGGAAAATATCTTGTCTGTTCTTTAATTTTAGGAATAATTTTTTCAGCCATATTTATTTCTTAAAAGTCAATCTTTTATAAAAACTTTCTCGCAACTTATTTTTCGGTAACATACGATAAACCGTTCTTTTAATTACATATCCCGGATCACTACTGAATTTCTGACCCATTTTTTGGGTTTTTAAGCCGCCCGGATATCCAGAATGGTTATAGAATTTTTTTTGTTCCAGCTTTTTACCGGTTATTTTAACCTTGGCTGCATTGATTATTTCAACAAAATCGCCATTATCAACATTGGGAGTATAACTTGCCTTGTGTTTGCCCATTAATAAAGTTGCTATCTTCGTAGCTAAACGACCTAAAACCTGATCAGTGGCATCCACCAAATGCTTTTTTCTTTCAATTTTATAATTAAAAATAGTTTTTGTCATAACTTTTAAACAAATTCAATTAAAACCATATTGGCTCCGTCACCCTGGCGCTGTTTTAGCTTAGTAATCCGCAAATAGCCGCCTTTTCTGTCCAGATAACGGGGGCTTAAAACTTCCAGCACTTTTTTTACCGCATTTTTGCTGTAAAGAGTTTTTAGCAGATAACGTCTGGCGACTAAATTATTTGGCTTGCCTTTAGTGATTAATTTTTCAACTTGTCCTTTCATGGCTCTGGCCTTGCCGTCAGTAGTTTTTATTTTTTCATACAAAATCAAATTCGTAGCCAGACCACGCAGTAAAGCTTTACGCGGGCCTTTTTTCCGATCTAAAATTTTATTAACATTACGATGCCTCATAATTTAATTATTTCTTAACTTTCTTGGCTATTTTTTTAACTTTGGCTGACTTTTTAGCTGGGGATTCTTCCTCATCTACTTTAATAGCTTCAGCCGGCAATTCGCCTTTATATAATAAATTAAAATGATCTAGCAATATTTTTACCGCGTAATTAATCGCATATTCCGGAGACGTGGTACCATCTGTTTTAACGGTTAAAGTCAGTTTGTCGAAGTTGGTAATCTGTCCCACGCGGGTATTTTCCACATTGAAACCGACATCAATAATCGGAGTAAAAATAGAATCAATGGCAATGGAACCGACCGGTAACTCGGCTTTATTGCGATTTTCTGTTGGTTCAAAACCCATGCCTTTCTGGACCACGATTTCCATGTTCAATTCAATATTTTTATCGGTTAAAGTCAGAATTTTCAGGTTTGAATTTATAATTTCCACATTGGCATCCTTCGTAATATCCTTGGCAAAAACTTCGCCTTCACCTTTTTTCACCAGCTTCAATGTCACGGGTTCTTCCGAATATACTTTTAAACGTAATTGCTTTAAATTTAAAACTATTTCCAAAACATCTTCATAAATCCCTTTAACTGCGGAAAACTCATGCTGCGCGCCTTTAATTTTAAAAGATGTGATCGCAGCGCCCGGCAAAGAAGATAAAATTACACGTCTCAAAGCATTGCCAATGGTAGTACCATAGCCATGGAATAAAGGTTCGATGACTAAAATCCCTTCATTTTTAGTTTCACCTTCCTTTAATTCAATTTTTGATGGTAAAAAAATGTTTTCCATAATGGATTTGTTACTTGAAGGTTCCCCCTCAATATTATTAAAAGTTTTTATTTGGAATAGAACTCGATAATCAGTTTCAAGTCAAATTCTCCTTTATTTTCGGCCAAAGTAGGCTTACCGGTTACTTTTATTTCCAATTTATCCTCATCTAAAAATAGCCAGGACAAAGATTCTCTGCCCTTGATTTGTTCTTTCAGGTTTGCCAGGGTTTTAATTTTTTTACTTGCCTCTCTGACGCCGATCACGTCGCCGATCTTCAACTGATATGAGGCGATATTTACTTTCTTTTTATTGATTGTAAAGTGGTTGTGGGAAATCATCTGGCGCGACAAATTTCTGGATTTGGCAAAGCCTAAGCGATAAATCACATTGTCAAAACGCATTTCTAAAAGCTGCAAAAATGTTTCTTCGGTATTGCCTCTGGACTTGCTGGCCTTAACAAAATAATTTTTCATCTGTTTTTCTAGAATCCTGTAAATTCTTTTCGCCTTTTGTTTTTCTCTGAGCTGCAGGCCATAACCAGTCGGTCGGCCATAGCCTTTGCTGCCATGAACACCAGGCGGAAAATTTCTTTTAACCATGGCGCATTTTGGTGAATTACAACGATCGGCCTTTAAAAAAAGTTTAACGCCTTCTCGTCTGCATTGTCTGCATTTTGCCATTAAAAGTCTTGCCATATATATTTATAGTAAATTTTTAATTGCCTGCCCGCCGACCTGTCCACCGAAGCTATAGCGTAGGTGGAAGCTTCAGCAAAGGCGGATTAACTATTATTTAGACGCGTCTTGGCCTTCTGTGTCGGCAGCCATTATGCGGAATCGGCGTAATATCTTTAATTGAGACGACATTTAAGCCATAAGTATTCAAAGCTCTGACAGCTGCTTCACGGCCAGAACCGACTCCTTTAACAAACACATTGACGTTCTTTAAGCCATAAGGCTTGGACTTGTCAACCGCATCCTTAACAATCACGCTGGCGGCGTACGGAGTAGCCTTTTTAGGGCCTTTGAAATTATTCTGTCCGGCGCTGGACCAGCTTAAAACATTACCGTTTAAATCCGTTAAAGTGACAATGGTGTTATTATAAGTAGCCTGAACATAAGCCCGACCATGAGAAATCTGGCGAATCTGCTTTTTCTTCTTGCCAGTCAATTTTTTCCCGTCTTCAGCTGTTTCTTTTTCAGTCTCAGCCGCAACTTCTTCAATTTTTTGGATATTTTCCTCTGTCATAATTTATATATTGTTTAAAAAATTCCTCCACATTTATCTAATATCTAATTCCCTAATTTCTAAATTAAGTTTTTTGAGCCGATATTTTTCTGCCGCTCATCAAAGTCTTTCTGACATTGCCGCGCACAGTGCGGGAATTTGTTTTGGTTCTTTGGCCTCGGCAGGGTAAATTCTTAGCATGACGGATGCCGCGGTAGCATTTTATTTCCCTTAAGCGTTTAATATTGCCCATAACATCTCGTTTCAGATCACCTTCGATTTTATAATTTGTCTTTATAAACTCTCTGATTTTTGCTTCATCAGCATCTGTTAAATCCTTGACTCTGGTATTAGGATTGATTTTTACTGACGCCAAAATCTTCTTGGCAGTAGTATTGCCAATTCCATATATATAGGTTAAAGAAATTACTATTCTTTTGTCTTGGGGCAAAGTGACGCCCCCGATTCTGATAGGCATTTTACTATTTTAAAAATTATAAATTATCCCGCAGACGGGATGCCGCTATGCGGCAAAAATTAGACAGTTAGCCTTGGCGCTGTTTATGTTTGGCATTTTTTTTGCAAATCACCCAGACTCTTTTTCTGCGCCTAATGACTTTGCAGTCGCGGCACATTGGTCGTACAGAAGATCTGACTTTCATAGTATTTATAAAAAATTATAATGGGTTTAGTAAATTACGTAAATCTTTTTTCGTTTAACGTAAATAGTCATTCGTTTCGGTTAACGTAAAACGTTTGACGTAACGCCAAACGGAACCGAATAACGATTGCCGAAACTTTTAAAATCTATAAGTAATGCGTCCCTTGGTTAAATCATAAGGTGTTAATTCCAGCTTAACTTCATCGCCC
Source organism: Candidatus Parcubacteria bacterium (assembly GCA_026395755.1). Classification (GTDB taxonomy): domain Bacteria; phylum Patescibacteriota; class Patescibacteriia; order CAIXNZ01; family CAIXNZ01; genus JAPLYC01. The sequence continues at coordinate 24,339 of JAPLYC010000045.1, forward strand.
GGCAAAATCCTGATTTTATTCATTCTCATTTTGCCTGACAAAAAACCCAGGATATCCTGGCCATTTTCCAGCCTAATTTTAAAACTGCCGGCTGGAAGCAATTCTGCAACCACACCTTTCATCTCAATAAAATCTTTTGACTTAACCGTATTGTTGTTTTTGGCTACCATAATTTAACGGTATTTGTAATGTTAACTAAAAAAAAGATTCCTTGCAAGCACTTAAATGCAAAAAACCAATTGTGGTTAGTAATCTGATAAATTATAGGTTAATTTATAGATAATTATATTATATAGTATTCTCAAAATATGTCAAGCGATTTACTCTAAGATTGCCTTAATGCGCCGAACTCCCGCACTGGAGCTCTCTTCTTTTTGGATCTTAAAATGGCCAAGAACACCGGTATTGTCAACATGAGGACCGCCGCATATTTCCTTTGAAAAATCTCCAATAGTGTAAACCTTTACTTTATCGCCATATTTATGCTCAAAAACACCCATTGCCCCCTCTTTTTTAGCCTCATCCAAGGTCATTTCTTGGCTAATTACAGGTATATTTTTAGCTATCTGCTCATTTGCTAAATCTTCCACCTTTTTAAGCTGTTCGGGGGTCATTTTTTGGCCAAAATTAAAGTCAAAACGCAACCTTTCCGAGGTAATATTACTACCCTTTTGGAAAACGTCAGAACCCAATACCTGCCTCAAAGCAGCCAGCATTAAATGGGCAGCAGTATGAAGCTTGGTGGTCTGTTCAGAACTGTCTGCCAATCCCCCTTTAAACATACCGGCTGAGGCGGTACGGGATAACTCCTGGTGCTTAATAAATGCCTCATTACTTTCTTTCATTGTTTGTTCATCAAACCTTATTCCCCATTCAGTCATAATCTCCTGAGAAAGTTCCGGAGGCAAACCGTAAGTTTCATAAATATGGAAAATTTCATTGCCGTCTACCCTTATTACGTTATCTTTAATGATCATCCCTTTAGGTAAATTTTCAGGATCTATTCCACCAATTGCCTTCGCAAATATTCTTTTAAGCGCTTTTATACCGTTCTCCAGTGTTTTAGCAAACTTTTCCTCTTCAAGAGTCAATTGATTTATCACAAATTCCTTATTCTTTTTAACTTCAGGATAAGTGTCCTTATACATATCAATAACAAATTCCGCAATTTTAAAAGTAAAAATCTCATCAATACCAAGCAATTTACCATAACGAACTGCTCTACGGATTAAACGTCTTAAAACATAGCCGGCGCCGACATTGGAAGGCATAATCCCCTTTTCATCTCCCAAAATCATAGTCGCAGCTTTAATATGGTCAACAATTATTCTGAACGCCCGCTCATTATCCTGATATTTTTTACAGCTTAATTCTGCAATTTTATCCAAAAGAGGTACAAATAATTCTGTTTCAAATATATTAGTATAACCATTTAAGACAGTAATGGTACGCTCCATGCCCATACCAGTATCTACATTTTGCTGAGCTAGTTTTTCTAATTTACCATCAGCAGTCTTTAAAAATTCCATAAAAACATCATTCCAGATTTCCATCAGCCTGAAATTATTTACTAAGTCGGAAAATTTAGCATTTATCTCCCCTTCTTCAGGGCGAGTATCATAAAACATTTCCGTATCACCGCCGCAAGGTCCGGTTGCCCCGGCAATCCAAAAATTATCATCTTTCCCCAAAGGAATAATGCGAATCCCCGCTTTTATCATTTCATCTTCATTAGCCACACCATTGGAAACGCCTGAATTTGCTAAAACTTCCTGCCAGACCCTAATGGCTACCTCGTCTCGTGGAATATTGTCTTCACCTTTAAACACAGTTACATAGAGTCTATTTGGATCCAGTCCAAGCCATTTTTTATCAGTTAAAAACTCCCAGGACCATTTGATAGCATCTTCTTTAAAATAATCTCCCAAAGACCAATTGCCCAGCATTTCAAAAAAAGTATTATGACGATTGTCACCCACATCCTCTATATCGCCAGTACGAAGGCATTTTTGCACATCAACAATTCTATTGCCGGCCGGGTGTTTTTCACCCATTAAAAATGGTACCAATGGCTGCATACCGGCTGTGGTAAAAAGCGAGCTGGGATCATTTTCCGGAATTAAAGAAGCGCTGGGTATTATCGTATGCCCTTTGGACTTGAAAAATTCCAGATATTTTTGACGTAATTCATTAGCGCTTAGCATGACCTCATTATAGGCAAAGTTAGCAAATTTGGCAATATTTTATGGCTAAAAGCTTGACAATTTAAAGATTTTATGCTAAATTGTAATGATTGTCGTTCTTTGTCAATTATCAACAATTATTGCAAAAAGGGAGAAAAAACGTGGAAAACACCATGAGTCCTGAAGCCATCAAACTTCACTACAAACTGATGTATGCCATCATGTCGAGCTTGAATGAAAGTGTCCATAACTTAATGGAGGTGCTGCTGGGCCAGATTTCTATGCATTTCAAAGCTGACCGGCTCGGTATCTTCCAGGTGCTGAAAAGCGGAGAAAAACCAAAGTATATTCTCTGTGGGATCGTTGGCGCCAAAGAAGGCGATTGTATTGATGAAGCCTATCCGTTGGAGTTTAATTTCACCGATGGCTTTATCTGCTACACGCCGACCCAGTCAGTTGGCTGGGATGCCTTCATCTCCATCGTGGATCAAAACAATGAACTGATTGCCATTCTGGCCGTAGATGATACGTCCGCTGCGCGAGAATTCGATCCCGAGCAGCGCATTATCTTATTCCATATCAAGATGATTGTGGAAGAGATCTTTAAGCAGCGTAACTTCATCGAGCAATTTCGATTTGTTGATCCGGTGCTCAATATTCTGAACTGGCGCGGAATCTTCTGGAAAGCCAAAGAAATCGAATTGCGGAGAAAAGTTTCCCCCGGTCCGCTTTCCATCGCCGTGCTCGACATTGACCATTTCAAGGATATCAACACAACGCATGGTCACAGCTTTGGAACGACTTGTCTCAAAGCCATTGCCAAAGCTTTCCTGCAGAACATGCGCCCTTCGGACATTATCGGCCGCTGGCACGAAGGCGATGAATTCATCGTCATCTGGGAACAAACAGCCGAAATCATGAAAAAAAGGCTGACCCGGATCCAGGAACTATTCACCGGCCTAAAGGTCGATGCTGACGGTCATCATGAAATAGGTTTCGGCTTTTCCGCCGGCGTGGTGGAAGTAAAAGAAGGTGAAACGCTGGAAGAGGCCATTAATCGAGCTGATGAACGACTCCGTCGAGCCAAAAAAACAAGGTTCACCATCATCAGCGACGATGAAACCGAAGGCGGATAATTGACTGATTCAAGGCTTAGTGCTAGGATGTAAAATCTAGTGCTAAGCCTTTTTTATTTGTGTTATAATAAGATATATGAATCCTGAACAAAAACTTCCATCATTTATATGGTTCAAACGCGGCGCCTTGGCGTTTATCGGCTTTATTTTGTCTCCCCTGTCCTGGTGGAATGATATTTTTATTAATATTCCCCTGGCTTATGGATTTGCCTGGGTCATCGGCAAAGTGATTGATATTTTCTTTGATGTCCACCGTTTTTTATTTACAGGTTTATTTATCATTGGATATTTCCTAACCAATTTACTCGGGTTTTTAATGATTCATTACAGTATTACTGCTGATAACGGCAAAAAAGAATCACCATTAAAACAAATTTTGATTTCCCTCTTTTATACAATAGTAATTGTTCTCCTGACATATTTTGACGTTTTAAACCTGAATTTAAATCTAAATATCCTCCCTCATTGGGTAATTAAATAACCGAAAACAAAAACGGCTCGAAAGGGTTGTTTTTTATTTTATTGCATTGACAAAAATTACAACTAGGCATAAAGTGTAAAATCAAAGGTATTTTTAAAAGTCGAAGGAGGAAATACTAATGGCCGAAAAAAACATTGGCAGTCTGGCGCAAAAATACGCCCAGATTATCATGGGTTTTTTAACTCAAGCAATCATTCAGTTCCAGGCCATGCAGAAAGAGCAGGAAAACAAAAAACAGCCCGAGAGTCTGATCATTCAGCCGGGCAGCGTCCAAGCTTTGATCAGCAAAATTGATTCTGCTTTCGGTGATCTAAAGCTGGATAGCGGATTACAGAAACAAAGCCAATATCCCCTCATCTTTTGGCAGGATCTGGCGCTTAAGATCAAGAATTATCTGAAAACCCATGACCTCCCGCTGCAATGGCGAGTTTTCATGGCAGTTATCAATGACCTGATTAAGATGAAAATCTTGGTGCCCAGTCTGGCGCTAAAGCAGGATCTGAAAAATCCGCTTTATGAAATCAATACTGATTTCTTCAACCGCCAGCAAATCGAGCATAGCAGCCTGACTCTCAAGGAAGCGCTGGAACAAAAGCTCTTTAAAGTGATCGGGAATGAAGTCGCCAGGGAAATTCTCATGCACATGGCGCTAATAAAATCATTCTCGGATGAAGATGCCAATTATTTCTACAAAAATTTCCCGCAGACACGCGGCATCATCTTTATGACCAGCCGCTTTGGCCGCGGATATTTGCTAACGATTCTTCACAAAAAAGGCATCAAATACCGGCCGTTCATGGAGACTGTTACCCAATTAGTCTCCCATGGTATTCTGATCGAGGGCTGTGATGAAATCAGTCAGGAATTCCTGATTCTGAATCCCCTGCTCAAACCTTTCAGCGTAATTGCTGAAATTATTTCCGCCCTAAAGACTAAAGAACAGCAAACAAACATCGTAGAGGTTGAATCATCCCAGGAGAGTGTTACTCCTCTGGGAGGCATGATCTCAATCAACAGTTTAAACCCTGCCAGCCAGGATATTTTCCTTTTTGATGGCTTTGAATTCGGCTTACAAGGCCTATAAAAATATCAAAGTCGCCCCGACAACGGAGCGACTTTTTATTTGACAAATATGCCCTTTTAAACTAAATTTATAAATCAGGGAAGCGTTCTTAAACAAACAAATCTGAAAGCCCTCCGTCGCTCCTTTGGAGCTATGGTGGGCAAAGGGAGGTAATATCATGGAACGGACAAAACGTATCGTCATGAAATTCGGAGGCAAATGTCTGGCCGATCTGGATCTGATCAAAGCAGTGGCTGATTACCTCAAGGAGTATCTGGCCAAATATCCTGATTTCAGAATCATTGCCGTAGTCTCGGCCATGGGCAGCTTTACTGATGATTCGCTCAAGCAAATCACAGAGCTAGCGCCCAATACACGGCAAAACCAGGGACGTGAAGTCGATTACGTCACCCAGGCTGGTGAAGGAATTTCCGCCGGTCTGGTCGCCATCCGCTTGAATGAAATCGGGGTTACAGCCAAATCACTCAATGCCCTGCAACTTAATATCTGCACCACCGGAGATTATCAGGACGCCCGCATCACTAAAATTGACATTGGTAAAATTGAAAAAGGATTTGAAACCAATGATATTTTGGTGGTCACCGGTTTTCAGGGGGTCCACGAATCAGAAGCTGAAGTAATTGTAACTTTGGGTCGCGGCGGCAGCGATACCACTGCTGTTGCCCTGGCTGCGGTCTTAGGCTGCAAATGCGAGTTTTACAAAAAAGCCAAGGGCATCACGGCTTTTGATCCGGACATCAGCGACCAAGCCAAAGTGCTGAACTTCATGACTTACCAGGATGCTTTTAACCTGAGCACTTACGGCTATCAGTTCCTGCACCCACGCTGTCTAGAAATCGCCCAGCGCTTTGGAGTTCTTCTGGAATTCAAAGCTTCTCCTGGTTTGGGCAACGACCCATGGGAAAACAGCACCACTATCGGACATTGTCTCGATAAAATCGAGGATGTCGCCTATAATTTCCGGGCCATTGCCTTAAAAAAAGGCATTGCCTTGACCACAATTGAAAATGTTCCCAATGAAATCGGCTGGGCGGAAAAAATCTTCACTCATTTCCGGGAGTTGAATCTCCTCGATTTCCAACAGATCATTTCCGGCGACAACCGAGATCATGCACTCATCAACATCATTTTGAGTGAAGATCTCATTGACAAATGTAAGGAACAAATATGGAAAACGCTAAGAGCTAACTGCCAGCTAAAAATCAGCACCCTGATGGGACTGAGCAACCTGACTTTTATCGATACATCTATGGGTTACAACACCGGATTTGCTTACCTCATCGGAAAAGTCCTGGCTGACGCTGGCATCAATATTGAGGGTCAATATTCCTCAGGCAATAAAATCCACAGCCAGATCAAAGCATCAGTTGGAGAAAAAGCAGTCCTGGCTTTGGCCAAGCATTTTTCCCTGATTGAATAAGGAACTTAAAAACTAAAGTCCCCCGTAACGCGAGGGACTTTTTTATATTTATAATCTAAATCATATCTCCAATTCCAAATTCCTAATTCCCAACCTTATTTAGTATCTTTAAGGGTCAGGGCCGGATAAAGTCCGGTCAAAACAATAATTCCCAAAATCAAAAAGATATAGTTAAGCGATAAAAAGTATAAAAGTAATCCGACAATCATCGGAGCCAAAATATATGACAAAGGTACGGTTGAACGCAAGGCATTGATTAATTCTATATCCTCCACGTCAACTTTTTTAAAAAAGTAAGATTCCCTCATTATCTCAACCAAGCTAGCGCCGATTCTGCTGATAAGTAAAATAATACCCCAAATCAACAAGCTGGTGGTATTAACAAAAAATATGGCAGCGGAAGCCAAAGCCATAATAATCAAGCCTGCAGTCAGTATTTCTTTTTCTCCCCAATATTTATCCGCCAGATAACCGGCCGGGTACTGCAACAGCACAAAAGGCAGCAGCATAATAGTGAAAACCAAACCAATATCGCCCCAGGCCAGCCCGATATACTGATTTAAATGAATTGGCGTATAAATCAGCATGACGGCATAAAAAAAATTCAGAATAAAGGCGCAATAAAAAATCTTTTTTATATTTTTGCGGCGTAAAATTTCCCGCAAAGTTTTGACCATGGAAAAATGTCTGGACTGATAATGGTTGGTAAATTGACGGAAACTATACAATAGAACCAAGACAACTAAAACAGTTAACACCAGGTCTAGCCTGAATAAAAATTTAAAACCAAATTTTTCCAAAATTTGCCCGGCCATAAACGGCGAAACCAACCAGCCCAGATTATAAATGGTAAAATAAGTACCGCGGATTCTGCCGGTTTTGACATTAGCGGAAAAAGCCTCCAAGAAAATATCGAAATTTATAAAAATCAGGTTAAATGATACGGTAAACAGAACAAAACCTATAAAAACCAGGGTCGGATTAGCGCAAAAAATAAAAATCAGCAAACTCAATAATTTAACTACCAATGCAGCAATCGCAGTCCTAAAGTTATTAAACCGGGCAATAAAATTGGAGTACTCGTTAATTACAAAAAATGTAACCACGTATGTGATTATAAAAACCAAACTTACCCAGTTCAAATTAAAAAACTGGTTCAAATATGTTGACTGAACATAAGCAATAATCGCCTCGCTGACGGCCAAAATAAAAATGCCCAGATACAGGCTGTTAATCTTCATTTTTATATTGTTGTTTGGCATAATTTTTTTCAAAATAAGCTCCAAATCTCAAATCCCAAAACTCAAATAAATCTCAATAGCCAAATTTCAAATTACAAACTTGTTTGGAATTTAGCATTTGTAATTTATTGTTTATTTGGAGCTTGGGATTTGATGCTTGATATTTTTCACTATAATTCCTCCCCCCAGCACTTCCCCGTCATTATAAAACACTGCAGATTGCCCGGGCGTGATTGCGCGTTGTTTATGTTCAAACGCCACTTCTAAAATCCCATTTTTTATTTCTTTAATATTTGCCAAATGACCTTTATGCCCATAACGGATGCGGACTTCCAATTTTGTCGGCAATTTTACCGGCTGTAACCAATTAACATCGCTTACAGACATTATATCATTAAATAATGCCGGATGCTCATTGCTGTCCGCCACAATCACCAGATTATTTTTGTAATTCAAATCAACTACATACCAGGGACCGCCAGACATTTCCAGCCCCTTGCGCTGGCCGATTGTATACAAAGCAATGCCTTCATGCTTACCGATTATTTTACCTTCAGTTGTGACAATCGCTCCCGGCTCAAGCTTTAAATAACGTTTTAAAAATTCTTCCGGCGTTTTTTCCGGCACAAAGCAAATTTCCTGAGAATCCCTTTTAGCAAAAACCGGCAAATCCATTTTTTCCGCCATTTTCCTAACTACATCTTTTTTATACTCGCCAATCGGAAATAAACAGTGCTTTAAAATTTCCGGAGTTAAGCGATGTAAAAAATAAGTCTGATCTTTGTCTTTATCTTCAGCTTCCAGCAAATGTCCGTCTTTCAATCTGACATAATGACCAGTGGCGATGAAATCACAGCCCAAAGACTTGGCCTTTTCCCAAAACAAGCCAAACTTTATAAACTGATTGCAGCGCACACAGGGATTGGGCGTAAGTCCCATTTTATATTGTTCCAAAAAATTGTTCACGATATACTCTTTGAAATCCTGATCCAAATTCAAAGTGTAAAGCGGAATACTTAATTTTTCCGCCACGCGACGCGCGTCTACCTTGGCGTCAACTGAACAGCATTTATTGGCAATGGTCTGTTTTTCAGCATAATGTGGGTCAGTCCAAAAATGCATAAAAATGCCAATGACATCATAGCCCTGGTCTTTTAGCAATGCGGCGGCAACTGAGGAATCAACTCCGCCTGACATGCCGACTGCAACTTTTTGTTTTCCCGAGGTTGTCATCCTGAGCCGACGCCCTGAGCTTGTCGAAGGGTTAGTCGAAGGATAGACAACCGAGGCTTTCTGTTTTTTATTTCTTATCATATTATTGATTTTATCATAATTGCCACACTTCGACTATGCTCAGTGTGACAATGAAAAAATTTAAGCAAAAAAACCGTCCCACGTTGCGGGACGGTTTGAATTATCTGCCGTATAAACTGCGGATGTAAGCTTGTCTCTTAGCTTCCTGTTCCTGCCAGATTTTTTTTTGCCGCTGATCGTTTATCTGATCATTTAAAACATTAGCCATGATCATGGCCATGAAACCCATCAAACATAGGAAGATGGACCATGAATCATCCAAAAATTGCGGCCAATACCGATTTGAAACCAGGACAAAGACAATCATACCGTAAAAAACAAATTTGCCGATAATCCTGTAATTGTGTTTCAAGTTTCCCTCCCTTTAATTTACTTTTAAAAGATGAGTCTCTCCGGGATGCAGGAAATACCTTTACAAGGCGAACCTTGTCTGGTGGGATGAACAACAATCAGATAGTTCATTGGATCTTTCGTATCCGTCAAATTGATACTAAAACCGCCGCTGGAAAAATGATCCTTGAATTCACAATCTAAAATTGTTGTCTTAACCCTGCAGGCTGTTCCGCAAACTGGACAAACTCCCAAAATTATTTTTTGGTCACTCATTTCCCCTCCCTTTGCCCTCCGTAGCCTTGCGCGGAGGAGGGCTTCATTTTTTTATTTTTAAAATTTTATCATCTAAAAAGATTTTTGTCAAGAAAAAACCGCCTCAGCTTACGCACTTCGATAAACTCAGTGCAAGCCTTGGCGGTTGATTTTACTTTGCCGAAGAAATCGGACTCCATTCTTGGCCATTGGCGAAGACGGTTTTGGTGGTAAAGGTTCCGTCAGGGCAGAGATCTATAACCTTTCCGCCCTTAATGAGCCTTGATTCTCCATAACCGGCATAACCCGTGGCTCGCAGGTATTCGAAATGAACACCCAGCCAATCCCCTTCAAAATCATTTAGATGGTCGTGACCGCAAAACATTCCCTTAATCTGTCCTGTCTCCACAATAGCCTCCATTGTTTCGGGATCACAACGTCCAAAATTCACCCCTTCATGACGGATGCCCATAGCCATGTTGTTTCGGACCATTTGACTGTAAGCCAAAATCGGAACATGACAGAATAGCAGAGACGGAGGTACAACGGACGACTCTTGCCGGATACGATCAGTCTCATTTTTGAGCCAGGCTATCTGGCTTGGACCGAAACCAATTTTAGGTGCAGCGTCGTTGATGAAAATCAGATTCCAGGTTGTCAGTTCGCCATTAGTGACCTTGAGTCTGTAATTACCGTTAGTCTTAAAGCCACGGTAAAGAGAACCGGGAGTGGAAGCTAACAACTCCTCGCACACAGCAAAGTCGTCAGCTTTGTCGTGGTTTCCCCTTACATAAGCCCAAGGCCTTCCGAGATCAGACATGACTTTGCAGAAGTAACGGCAGAACTCGATGCCCTTGCCTTTCGGGTTCTCAAACCAGGCATCCCCGGTAACAATGACCAGGTCAGGCTGATGCAGTTCGTTCATCTTCTTCATATCACGGACTGTCCACTCGTCAATCTTTCGGCCAATCTGTCCAAAATGCAAATCCGTAAAGGCAAGTATCCTGAGATTGCCATCGGATTTGGCAGCAATTTGTCCGACCCAGGGGTAAGCTGAGTCCGATACCGAACGAATCGGAAGTATAGCTCCAGCCAAGACCAAACTCGCAATGAACAAAAAAATGCGCCAATCGATTTCATGATACTTCGCCATAATCCCCCTCCTAATCCCCAAATATTTTCTGGGAATCTGAATAGTTTTATCCCAAGTTACTAAACAAGAAATTTTCCTTTAAAAGAATAGATATAGTTACCAGAATAAAAAAACTTTCCAATCAAGTTATTTCATTCTGTATATTCCTCCGTATTGCTAAAAATAACAAATTTTACTCTAATAGTCAATAAAAAACCGCCTCAGCTTACGCACTTCGATAAACTCAGTGCAAGCTTTGGCGGTTCGGAATTATTTTTAGCGCATCACTCTCTTCCCATCTTTTAAGGTGAAGTCGAGCTGTGTGCTTTTGCCGCGATAATCTTGATCTTCCTTGATGTCGGGACGAGTATGAACAGCCCACCTTTTGGTGAGTAGCCTTTCGACTATTTTGGCTGCCCAGGTGCTGCGCACCGTGCTTTCCCAGAAAAAGTGCCGGATGATGTCGACGAGCTGGAGAGTCGTCAGGCTCAAGGCCAGATCGACTTTTTCTCCTTGTTCGTTGAGAACCGTCACCTCCAAGATTTGACGACTCTCAGTGGTTTCGTTCCCCAGCAGTTCATTTACCCGGAAACCGACTTTGCCGCGATGGAGAGACTGAAAAGACTGCTCCATGACATCCTCCTTTTTCTTTCGTTGCGGTTGATTAGGTTGTGGCCGTCTGAGCCAGATGTTCGCTGACCCGCTGGGTGGCTCTACTGGCTCGATGCTCCTTGACCCGCTTGATGAAAATTTCCACGTCCGTTTTGGGGACGAGGTTGTTCTCGGCATGTTCAGTCCAGGCCTCGAAAAGTCCTTCGCCGAGTTTGGGCTTGCCGAAAGTGCCCCTGAAGAAGAAAACGGTTTCGAGGACGGACAGGCCGAGCTCTTTGGCGATCTCGGTCATGCTCATGGACGGAACCTCTCTGACGCAGTCGATAATCGACAGCGCCGTCCCACGAACTCCAGCAGCTGCCGGCGCTGACTTCCAGTCCTTGGCGCCGACCAGTTCTTTGAGTCCATCTATCCACTCGATCTGAAAAATCTTCATGTTCTTGCTCCTTTTTAGTAGCCGAAATTTTCAGGGAAACGGAAAATCTCGATGCTGTGAGAATGATCCTGACCTTTGGTCTTGATCACAGCGTCAAAAACCAGTTTCTTACTTTCCTTGCCCCAGTACTGCTGATGCCAGCGAACCAGATGCTCAATAACCTTATGGACGGAAGTTTCATCTTCCTCGGCCTCCGGCTTCCAAGCCACCGAACGCGCCCGATGAGCAAAGGGCTCCCCTTCAATATGAATCAGAACCTGATACTTCTCCCACTTGTAGTCTGCCCCCTCACCGCTTTGGTGATTAGTTAAGGTCGTATCCAGCGCCTCAAATGGCCGAAAGGCCACGAATTGAAGCCTGGTCCGCACCCAATCCTTGAGCATGGCCAGAGCCTTGTGCTCGGGGTGGTTGTGAGGGGCTGAAACCACGTTCGCGCTTCCGATGAAATCGCGAAGCCAGGGATTTCCAGCCAAAACACCGCTAAACTTGTTCCATTTCATCTTTCTTCCTCCTTGTCATATAGACAGTTAGAATGAATATTAGTCAGGATATACCTGACTTAAATTGCCATGATTATAGCATATTCTAGCCATAATGTCAATGTTAAAACCCGATATTACCTAGTTTTAGCAATAAAAAAAACCGCCGCAGACTTAACCTTAGCGATTATTAAAATTAATTCCACTATAACTTCAGACTGCCATAACCTGATAATCCGTTTCCGAACGTGCTCCTAATCCCAATTCCTTAGCTCTTACAATCTGCCCTAATGCCCAAGGATCAGTGCCTAACATATTATTAGCCTTATAACTTTGTAAAATTTTAATGCCTTCAATATCAACACTAACCATATCATTACCGCTCAGTAAAATGTTTGGGGTCTCCAATTTGCCGCTGCCGGGTCCGCCTTCGGTAAAACACTTGCGTCCGTCCATAATAATTAAATCCGGTTTCAAAACTGAAGCAACTTCAGCCACCCGTTCCTGCAAATGATTTAGATGCAGACGACCGCGCATGGACGGCTTGAGCATGCCGATATTAATTTTAAGAGCTCCGGTATAGGCAGCTAAAAAATGAGTCTTCAAGCACGGCAAAGTAATAAGCTTATCAACTTCCTGCGTAATTTTCGGGACTTTAATACTTTTAAAATACTTACCCCCGGGAATATTTACTTTAACCCAGTCACCATTTTCAAAATTATGCCAGGTAACCTTGAATTTTCCCATGACCGCAGGCGCGCCTTTGAGACGGCAAACTTTTTCAGTATTTAAAAAATAGGTGCAAGATTCACCTACAATAATTTCCTTGGGATTTGCTTCGCTAATAATTTCAATTACTGCCTGCAAAAAATCCATGGCAGTTGAACCGGGAAAAGGATCAGCCGTATTAAAATTCGGCTTGAGTAAAACCCGATCGGTCGGCCTGATGAAGCTGGCAATATCGCCGACGATGGGTTGGATAAGTTTTTTTATATCTGACTTTAAATCGGTAGTTGCTGTCGTTTTGGTAATTATGGACATAAACTAATTTAAAATTTAGGAAAATTTAAATAAAATATTTCCATAATTTTGCATTTTAAACTTTGAGCTTTAAACTAGAAGATAGTTCTTTCCCTCGACTTTCTAATTATCTTCAATGCATCTTCCGCCTTATCGACAATACTGAACAATTTCAAATCATCAGGATTTACTGTTTTATATTTATCAACCATAGTCTTTTGAAACCAATCCACCAACGGTGTCCAAAATTCCTTACCGACTAAAATCATGGATATTTTCTGCATTTTTTTAGTTTGAATCAACATTAATATTTCCATAAATTCATCAGCCGTACCATAACCGCCCGGGAAAAATATGTATGACTGGGCAGATGCCGCCAGCATAACTTTACGGGTAAAAAAATAGTAGAAGCCCTTACTCTTGGTTACATACTCATTAGTGCGCTGTTCTGACGGCAGCTGAATATTTATACCAATTGACTTACCGGGATTTTCTTCATAGGCGCCCTTATTCGCCGCCTCCATAATCCCGGGCCCTCCGCCCGTAATAACAGTATAACCATTTTTAGCCAGCAGCTTACCCAATTTTTCCGCTTCTTTACACCACTTATTTTTAGGATCCAAACGCGCGGAACCGAAAATCGTGACTTCTTTGTGAAATTGGGATAAAAACTGAAAACCTTCCACAAATTCCGACATAATGCGAAAAATCCGCCAGGTAATATCTGACATTTTGTTTAACGGGATAGCCCGTTCCATCGGGTGCATCGGGACTTTGTTACTCTTCTTTTTCGGCATAATATTAGATTTTAGTGTTTTAAATTTTAGATTTTGGATTCTAAGCTAAAACCTAAAATCTATAATCCAAAATCTTTTTATATTATACCATTTTCTTACTTTCTCTTAAAGTTCTTCGCCAGCTGATCCATGGTCAGTTCCATAATAAAGGGTCGGCCATGCGGACAGGTATTTATTGTATCCATGGTAGCACGTACATCTTGAAGTAATTTAATTTGTTCCTCCAATTCCAGCTTGTCCTGGAATTTCACGGCTGCGCGGCAAGAGGCGTATTTAATAACTAAATCCTTCTTGTCTTCAACTGACTTGGCTGACATAAAATCTTCTTCCTCTAAATCATTGACCAAGCCCAAAATTGTCTCCTTAATATCTAATTTATCCAATTCCTGCGGAACGGCATTGACCTTAAATGTATTGCCGCCGAATATTTCAATGTCAAAACCTAAATTTATAAGAAATTCCAAACTTTGATTTAAAATTTCCACTTCACGGTGCGAAAGTTCCAAAGTCAAAGGCAGAAGTAATTTTTGGCTCTTAATTCCTGACTTGGCATATTCAGCTTTAAAACGCTCATACATCATCCGTTCCGCTGCAGCGTGCTGATCTATAATTAGAATTGCAGCAGGCGCTTCAACCAAAAGATAAGCCAGATGGATCTGTCCTAAAAGTTTCCAATCGCCGATGACCTGGCTATCTGTCTGTTCTTCAAAGTCACTTTGTAAAAGCTGTTTGGAAAATTCCAGCGCCCGAGATACCTGACTCGGACTTGCGCTGATATTTTTAAATTGAGACTGATAATTAACTGACGGCTTATACTCCTGAGTTAAATTTTGAGGTTTCAGAGTATAAATCTTGGCTGACTTTTCTTCAGCAACCTGATATTGCGCTACAGTCATATTTTTTCCCAGACATTTTTGTACTCCCTGCAAGACAACCGTATAAACTTCATTAGAATTAACAAATTTAACTTCGGATTTACGCGGATGCACATTGACGTCAACCAATTTAGGCGGCAATTTTATGCTCAAAACAAAAACCGGATTTAACTCTCTGGGAATTAAACTGCCATACGCTTCTTTAACCGCCTTGGCAATCAGATAATCACTGACATAGCGATTATTCACAAAAACAAACTGTGACCTTTTATTTTGCCGCGCAATTTGCGGCCTGCCTATAAAACCAGAGATTTCAATTGTACCCTGTTGTTTAATCTCAATTAATTCCTTGGCCACATCCTGCCCCATAACCTGCCTGACCCGGTCAAGCCAAGTAACTGCTTTGGGTAAATTTAAAACTAAAGCTTTATTATGAGTCAATTTGAAACTAATTTGCGGATGGATCAAACTAAAAGCAGTAATTATTTCCAAAATATGGTTATATTCAGTCAAAGGAGTTTTTAAAAACTTTTTACGTGCCGGCACATTATAAAAAAGATTTTTAATAATAATTTTTGTTCCCTGGGGACAACCGCAGGGGTTAATTTCCAATTTTCCATGTTCAATTTTCAAACTTGTACCTTCTAAACTATCACCTCGTTTGGTTTCTAAACTAAATTGTGAGACTGAAGAAATACTGGCCAAAGCTTCACCGCGAAAACCCATTGTTTGAATATTAAAAAGATCCTCAAGGTTTGAAATCTTTGAGGTTGCATGACGTTCTACTGCTAATTCCGCGTCTTCTTTACTCATGCCGCTGCCATTGTCAGCAATTACAATCAAATCAATGCCGCCCTTGTCCAAGTCAATGGAAATCTGGTCAGCACCGGCGTCAATGGAATTTTCTACGAGTTCCTTAACTACAGAAGCGGGGCGTTCAACTACTTCGCCCGCAGCAATCTTATTAATAAGGTCTTGTTCTAAGCGTTTAATTTTTGCCATATGTTTTTCATAAATCGTTATACGGTTTCGACATGCGTTTCGTCTAACGGTTGACGATTAACATAACGTTAACCGATACCTAAAAACGCATAACGATAGTATAAATGTATCAACAATTGACCTTTTTATCAACTTACGCTAAGGTGTAATTAAGTTTTCAAGGAGGAAAAAATGGAGGAAGTCATTATAATTGAAAATTTTAGTGATCACAAGCTGATCAAATCGAAAAGTAGGTGTACTGACTGCAATAGTTCATTGTACCGTCAATTTAATGATGGCACTATCACTTGCGTTAAATGCCTGAAAATAATACGACATCCTGACAAAGCCCCTGGCAAAAAGTAAACACCCAATGACAAAGTCTGCGGGTGTTTTTTAATATAAAAAAAACCGCCGGGCTGACCCAACGGTTGAAAATAACTAAGAACTGTTTTTACGATTCAATAATCGCCAAACAAGCTCCATAATTACCGCAAAAGCAAACAGACAGAAAATGATTTTTGCTATCACGATTTCTCCTTCTTTATTTTTACATGAACTTGCTGGCATCAACCGCAAACCCGTTGCTTTTGCTGGTTTTTAAAACAAGCACGATTTTGCCGCAGGGCCATTGGCCAATGCCTGTGATGTTATAAGGGCCTTTACCCATCCAACGATGTAATGAAGCAATATCCTCTGGAATGAAATAATCTTCGGTTTCATCACCTGTTTTGCGTAAATCAGCTGGCATTAAATCCACCTGATCACCCGGCCGAACCAATCTTTTTCCGCCCTTACCATCTTTTAGATGAGTTTCTGGCAGATATGCGTACATTGTCATTTGACACCTCCTTATTTTGCAGCCGTAACTAGATGTTAAATTACCCAGGCCAGGATAATGACGCAAGAACCGGCAATGACCAGCCAGAAAAAGATTATCCTAACCAAAACCCGAAAGTAATCTTCTATTGACTCAAAGATTTTCGGTTCAGAAAGTAATGGCAATCTGTCCTCATAGGACTTTAAAAACCTGGAAAACTGGCGACTTTTTTTAAGAACCATTAAGCAAGCTATCAAAAAACAAAGAACAACTATCAGTTTCATATTTCCCCTCCTTGTAATACTTACTAAGAAACTATCAAAATTAGCCATAATTGTCAATCCGCCATCCGTTATCTGCAATCCGCAATCTGAAAAATAAAAACCGCAAGGTTGAAGTCCCTTGCGGTGGTTGTGGTGACGAGACTCTTTTAGAGTTCGACCCAGGCGGTGGCGAATGCCCGAACGACATCGATGTGCAGGCCGGTCGGAGTGTCAATCGAGTAACGGATGTTGCCGTTGTTCAGGTCGACGATGGCCTGGCGGAAGAACTCGCGGTTCTCCGAATCGCTACGCGGCATCATGTATCGGCACCAATTCTTGGCGTTCTCGACCATCACCTGTTTTTCCCAGGCGGCGGCGAATGCCCGAAGGACATCGATGTGCAGGCCGCTCGGAGTGTCGATCGAGTAGCGGATGTTGCCGCTGTTCAGGTCGACGAGGGCCTGGCGGAAGAACTCGCGGTTCTCCGAATCGCTGCGCGGCATCATGTACTCGCACCAGCACTTGGCCTTCTCGGTGTCGGTCAGCGTGAGGATGAACTTCTTGTTATAGTCGTTCATCTTGGTGTTAACCGAGGCGTCGATCTTGGCGCCGAACAGGGACAGAAGAGCCACGATTACCACGAAAACAAAGCTTTTCTTCATTTTTTCTCCCGTTCCTTCTGCTGTTGTCCTGTGAAAGATCTAGGCTAATTCGCTAGTTTTAGCAAAAAAGCCGAAAATTAACTAATCTATTGCAAGTATAGCACATTTTTAACATTTTGTCAAATATAAAACCGCCGGTCTCCCAGCGGTCAGTTGTCCTTCCCTCCTCTCTTATTCTACAGGATCAAAGGGTAATTCTTCTTCCCAGATAAGTATCGGGCAAATTTTTCTTCCCGGTTCTTTATCCCAAATTTCTTTAGCTACTCGCATAGCCTCCTTTCTTTTTTCAATGCCACCTTCAACCACTAATTGCTCTTCTTTTTCTTGAGGTAATCCTCTGAAAAAACGGAAATACCACGCTTTTTTTAAATCTGCCATTCTTATTCCTCCTTGCGAAATAGAACTAACCTTACCAACAATACTAATGAAATTTTTTATTGTCAATTTTCAATTCGCTTTCCAACTCAGCCAATATCTCATATGCCCTATCTGTCAAAGCCTTGGGCAAACCGGCGAGCTTGGCGACTTCAATGCCATAGGAGCGGTCAATGCCTCCTGGTATAACTTTGCGTAAGAAAATTACACCGGTATCTGTTTCCTTAACAGTAACACAATAATTTTTCGCCTTGTCCAATTTATCTACCAAATCAATCAATTCATGGTAGTGCGTGGCAAATAAAGTCTTGGCTTTAATATTTTTATAAATAAATTCCACAATGGCCCAGGCAATGGAGACGCCGTCATAAGTTGAGGTTCCCCTACCCAGTTCATCCAGGACTATAAAACTCTTGCTGGTCGCGTTATTTAAAATATTGGCCGCCTCCTGCATTTCCACCATAAAAGTTGACTGGCCGCGGATTAAATTGTCTGAGGCGCCCACGCGGGTAAAAATGCGATCAACAATTCCGATTTTGGCTGATTCAGCCGGGACAAAGCAACCGATTTGCGCCAGCAAAATAATCAAAGCGGTCTGTCGCAGATAACTGGACTTACCGCTCATATTGGGACCAGTGAGCAAAATTAACTGATGATCCTCGTGATTGAACAAACCGTCATTGGGCACATAAGATTCTTCAACCAGCATTTTTTCAATCACCGGATGACGACCGCTTTTTATCATTATCTCTCCCCCGTCATTAATTTCCGGCTTTACATAATTATTTAGCAAAGCTATTTCAGCAAAATTCAAAAGCGCATCCAGCTGACCTAAAATCTGGGCAGTCGCCTGAATCGCTTCAAAATGTTTAGCTACCTGATCACGGATTTCCCAGAATAAACGCTGTTCAATTTCAATTATCTTTTCCTGGGCGCCTAAAACCTTTTGTTCATATTCTTTCAGTTCCGGGGTCACAAACCTTTCCGCATTAACCAAAGTCTGCTTGCGCGTATAATCAGTCGGCACCTGATCCAAATTAGAATTGGTAACTTCAATGTAATAACCGAATATTTTATTAAATTTTACTTTTAGTGTAGAAATCCCGCTTCTTTGAATTTCGCGTGTCTGTAAATCCTTAAGCCAATCTTTACCTGTAGTAGAAATTCCCCTAAGTTCATCCAATTCAGAGTTATAACCATCTGCAATCATACCACCATCAGTAATTATCAGGGGCGGATCTTCACTGATTGATTTTTGAATTAATTCCACTACATCTTTATGTTCATCCAGATATTTATAAGAATCTTTTAGTAATTTCGAATCACAATTTTTAATCAGCGCCCTAATCTGCGGGATTTGCTGTAAAGAATTTTTCAAATTAACCAGATCGCGCGCATTTGCCCGTTTGCACCCTAAACGGCCGATTAACCGCTCAATGTCAGACATATTCTTTAATTCGCATTTTAAGTTTTCCCTTAAATCAAGATTTTTATAAAATTCAGAGACAGCGTCTAAGCGCGCCTGGATTTTTTCAGCATTAATCAAAGGATGCAGCAGCCAATTGCGCAACAAACGCCCGCCCATGCCTGTTTGCGTCTGGTCAAGAATGGAAATTAATGAACCTTTTTGTTCAAAGAACTGATAAGTATATAAAAGTTCCAGATTACGAATAGTCGC